>NZ_JBSFPX010000006.1:0-96230 GCF_053588415.1 Mycobacterium sp. NPDC003449 | reverse complement strand
GTTCAGCCAGGTATTGAGATACGGTGCGGTGCCGCCGAATATCGCGACCGACAGCGAGACCACGAATCCTACGGTGGTGGCGCGCACCGCGGTCGGCGCCTGCTCCGCCACGACCGCGGAGTACATCGCGCCGACACACGCCCACACGATCTGGCCGAGGAGACTCGCGACGAACAGGGTCCACGGCGCGTCCGTCACCATCGTGGCGATCGGGAATGCCAGCGCGATCATCAGAATGCCTTGCGCGAGGACCATCGGTTTGCGCCCAATCTTGTCCGAGAGCAGGCCCATGAACGGCAGAAGTATGACGATCAGCCCCTGGGAGACGAGGCTCACCGTGAACGCCGAGGTCTCATCCATGCCGTGCTGGGAGATGGCGTTGGTCGGCGCGAATGAGATCCACGCGTAGAACGAGATATTCACGCCGACCGAGACCATGACGATCCGTGCTGCGGTGGCAATCGCCTGTCGCGGTCGCAGCTTCCGACTGATTTTCTTCTCTGCTTTGTCAGCATCTTCAACGGTCTCGACGAAAACGTCGGTCTCGACCGCCGATCGGCGAAGCCAGAGCGCGAAGATGCCGAGCGCGCCCCCGAAAGCGAATCCGATGCGCCAGCCGTACGAATTCATGTCGCCATCGGTGAGCAATGCGCTGAGGATCGCGGCGGTTGCGGTCGCGGTCATCAGGCCGAGCGTGGAGGACAGGAACGGCACAGAGGACCAGAGGCCGCGCCGTTCGGGTGGCGCGAGTTCAGCGGCGTATGTGTACGCGACGCCGGCCTCACCCCCATGCGCGAGCCCTTGGACCAGTCGCGAGACCAGCAGATACGCCGAAGCGAGGACACCGACCTGGCCGTAGGTCGGCATCAGCGCCATCGCGACGCTCGACGCGGCCAGCAGACCCATGGTCACAACAAGAATCGTCTTGCGTCCCAGGCGATCGGAGAGACGCCCGAAGACCAGGCCACCAATCGGCCGGGCCACAAACCCGACCGCGAACACCGCCAGTGTCGCGAGCAGACCCGAGGTCGGGTCGTCGGAATTGAAGGCGTTGGCTGCGAGGTACACGGAGAAGATTCCGTAGAGATTCCAGTCGAACCACTCCAGGGCATTTCCCACGCCCGCGGCGAGGAGGGATCTGCGCCTGTCACGAAAAGTCGACAGTCCCGTCGCTTCGGGGCGGCTTGGGGCATCGGGGGCACTGACCATGCTTACTCCACGGTGTCGTTGGAACGCGGGCCAAGTATCCGTCGCGGCGTATATGCGACATTGGCCAACGGGTTCGGGTTTCAGAGGTTCTCGCGGCCGTGATCGGCATCACCCGATCAACGTTCTGTCGACACTATTGCGTAACAAGCCGGACATACGCAAGCCCTATCGGTAAATCTGGCGCAAAGTGTCGACTCTTAATCGGTACGGCGGACGAACTCACCATCGGTGAACAATGCCATCAGGCCGGCGAGCGCATTGGCCGCCATCGTCCGGTTCAGCGCCGCGGCAAGTCCGGTGTCACGTTCATGGAGGGCCTGGACGAGGCGCTCGTGGTCGGCCAGCGACCGGTCAATCTGCCAGCCGCGATCCATCCCCAGGTGCCGCAGATGCAGGACCCGCAGACCGAGCGTGTCGATGGCCTGCTTGAGCGTCTCGTTGGCAGCGACCACGCAGGACTGCTCCTGAAAGAGCACGACCTGCCAGAAGTACCCGTCATGATCGCCCCGACGCCCCGCGTCGACCATCTCCGCGAGCCGTCGATCGAGCTGCCCCAGGGCGGACTCATCGGCGTGCGCGACGATGTGCTGCGCCACCAATGCGTAGAGTTCCCCGCGCAATTCGTAGATCTCACGGACCGTCCGCGGTGAGAACGTCGTCGCTTTGGGCCGGCGCCGCGGCGGCACTTCGACCATGCCCTGCTTCTCCAGCAGCATGAGCGCCTCGCGCACCGGTGTACGACTGGTCCCGAAGCGTTTGGCCAGTTCGAACGAGTTGAGATCGCCACCCGGGCTCACCCGCTCCTCGATGATGTCGCGCGCCACCTCGACCGCGATCTTGCCGACCAGAGAATCCTCCCGGCCCTCGACCCCGAGCAGCCGCGTCAGCAGGTCGTCGACCACGTCAGCGGTCGATCCGGTCGAAGACGAGTCAGCGAGGTCGGCCGAGGTCATGGCTTCACCGTAGCCGCGCAGCCATCCGGCGTCGGGCACCTCGCCGCGCCGGACCTGCCGCACGCGTTCAAACCCCGTCCTCGTCACGACCACCAGCGTACAGTGTCGCCACTTTTCAAGCCTCGTTCAGCGTTCTTCTCGTCAGACACTTGCCATCGCGTCGTCATCGATGCCATAGTGTCGACACTTGACTGAAGGGATCGAAATCGATGACGGAATGTCATTCCGCCTCAGCCAATCCGGCAGGCCCGCTGAACGGGATCCGCGTACTTGACCTCACCACGTTCCTTTCCGGTCCGTCGGCGACTCAGATGCTCGGAGATCTCGGCGCCGAGGTGATCAAGGTCGAACCGCCCGCGGGCGATTCGAGCCGGTCGATTCCGCCCCATTTCGTGGGCGACGACAGCGCCTACTACCTGGCCAACAACCGCAACAAGCAGAGCATCGTCGTCGACTTGAAACATCCCGAGGGTCTGCGGACCGTCATCCAGCTCGCCCTGAAAAGCGATGTGCTGCTGGAGAATTTCCGCCCCGGAGTCTGCTCCCGGCTCGGCCTCGACAGCCGCGAGCTCACGGCCGCCAACCCTCGGTTGGTGTGGGCCTCGATCAGCGGATTCGGGCAGGTCGGGCCGCTACGCGAACGCCCTGCCTACGACATGATCGTGCAGGCGATGAGTGGGGTGATGAGCCTCACCGGCCATCCGGGCGGCCCGGTCGCCCGGCTCGGCATCCCGGCCGGTGACGTCATCGCCGGCATGTACGCGGTCGTCGGCGTGCTCGCCGCGCTGGTGGCCCGCTCCGCGAGCGGGCGCGGCGACATCATCGACGTCTCCATGCTGGATTCCCAACTCAGCCAGTTGTCCTACCAGGCGGTGTATACGCTGCTCAGCGGTCAGTCCCCAGCACCGCAGGGCGCAGGCCACGACTCCATACCGACCTACCGGTCGTTCACCGGAAGTGATGGGCGGGAGTTCGTCGTCACCGCGAACACCCAACCCATGTGGGAGCGCCTGGCCGGGGTGACCGGACTGGACTCGATGGTGCACGACAAGCGGTTTTCCGATCAGGCGGGCCGGCTTCGGCACAAAGCGGCGCTATGGGCCGCGCTGGAGGCCGCGTTCCTGCACCGATCCGCCGGTGAGTGGGTGGACCTCTTGATCGACGCCAACGTTCCAGCCGCCCTCGTGCTCGACGTCGGCGCCGCACTCGACCTCGCCGAACACGGTGCACGCGACATGATCCTGGACCTCACCGACGGCCACGGCCATGACGTGCAGACGGTGGCCACCCCCATCCGCTTCCCGGACCGTCCCCGGCACGCCCACCGCTACCCGCCGCGGCTGGGCCAGGACAGCCGAAAGGTACTGCGCGATGTGCTGGGCCTCGACGATCACACGATCGACGAACTCATCGAATCCGCAGCCATCGGCACCCCGGAACCGCTGTATTCCAGCTGATTTCATCAACAACAGGAGGAAATATGAAACTCGAAAACAAGATCGCCGTCATCACCGGCGGCGGATCGGGCATGGGACGAGCCGGAGCGCTGCTGTTCGCCCGGGAGGGCGCCCGCGTGGTGGTCGCCGACCTGGACGACGTCGCGGCCAAGGAGGTGGCAGCCGAGGTGACCGAAAAAGGCGGGCAGGCAATCGCCGTGTCCGCTGACGTCTCCACCCTGGAAGGCAACGAGACCATCGTCTCCGCAGCCGTCGACACGTACGGTGGTCTCGACGTCTTCTGGGCGAACGCCGGTGTGGCTGCCCCGATGAGCCCGGTCACCGAGCAGTCGATCGACTTCTTCGATACGCTGATGGCCGTCAACGCCAAGGGACCGTGGCTCGGGGCGCGGGCAGCCATGCCGCACATGCAGAAACGCCCAGTCGCTTCCTTCGTCATCACATCCTCGCTGTCAGGATTCCGGGCCCGCCCCAACAACAGTGCTTACTCAGCCTCGAAAGGCGCTGCCATCCAACTCACCCGGGCGCTGTCGATCGAGTTCGCGCCGGACGTCCGCGTCAACACGGTGGCACCCGTGTCCACCGAAACACCGATGCTGAAGACATTCATGGCCAAACAGGATGATATCGAGGCCACCATCGCCGGACAGCGTGCCGGCGTGCCGCTCGGCCGCCTCGCACTCCCAGAGGACATCGCCAAGGCCGCGTTGTTTCTCGCCTGCAGTGACTCGGAATTCATCACCGGCATCACCGTCCCGGTGGACGGAGGCATTTCGGCTCGATCCTGAAACACCGGTTATCCCTGTCGAATTCACATCTGAAAGCAGATACCCATGCATCGCGAGTATTACGGTTCCATCATCGGCGGCAAGGAGCTTCCCTCGGCCCGTGCCGACATCATGGACAGCATCGACCCTGCAACCGGCAAGGTGTTGGCGCGTATCCAACGGGCCGACGCTGACATCGTCGCCGAGGCGGTCGACAACGCCGAGCAGGCCTTGCCGGCGTGGCGTGACGCCGACGGCGCAGACCGCGGCCGAGCCATGCGGCGGTTGGCCGACGTCGTGTTGGATAACCTCGATCTGCTGGCCCACCTGGAGTCGGTCGACAACGGGAAACCGTTGCGAGAAGCCGAGGCCGACGTTCGGCTGACCGCCGGCTACTACGAGTACTACGGCGGGCTGGCCGACAAGATTCACGGCGAAACGGTTCCCCTCGGGCCAGGCTTTCATTCCTATACGCACGTGGAACCGTTCGGAGTGACAGCGCACATTGTGCCCTGGAACGCGGCGCTGCAGCAGACTGCCCGGGGCGCCGCCCCGGCCATCGCCGGTGGCAATGTCGCGGTCGTCAAGCCGGCCGAGGATACCTCGATGGCTGTGGTCGAATTTGCCCGTCTGGCAATAGAAGCCGGCGTGCCCCCGGGCGTGATCAACGTCGTCACCGGTCTCGGCACCGAGGCGGGATCGGCACTGGTCGAGCACCCCAAGGTGCGACGCATCGCCTTCACCGGATCGGTCCCCACCGGGCAGTCGGTTCTGCGCGCCTCGGCCAGACATCTGAGTCCGGTGACGCTGGAACTCGGAGGGAAGTCGCCGAACATCGTCTTCGCCGATGCCGACCTGGACGCCGCGGCAGCCGGTTCGCTGACCGCCATCAATTTCAATGCCGGGCAGGTATGCATGGCCGGCAGCCGGCTACTGGTGCACCGCGCCGTGCACGACGAGTTCGTCGGCCGGCTGGCCGACGGAAACCGGGCGGTGACCCTGGGCCGGGGTATCGACAATCCGGGTATGGGCCCGATTACCACCGAGAAGCAGTACCGAAAAATCCTCGACTACATGGATATCGGTCGATCGGAAGGTGCCGAAGTCGTCGTCGGCGGGCAGGCCGGGGTCGTCGACGGTTTGGAGAACGGTCGGTTCGTCGAACCCACGATCTTCGTCAATGTGCGCAACGATATGCGCATCGCCCAGGAGGAGATCTTCGGTCCCGTCCTCGCCGTGATCCCGTTCGACGACGATGACGAGGCGGTCACGATCGCAAACGACACCCCATACGGCCTCACCGCGGGCGTGTGGACCCGGGATCTGTCGCGGGCGCATCGGGTCGCGGCGCAGATCGAAGCCGGCCAGGTGTCGATCAACAACTACTTCGCCGGTGGCATTCGCACCCCGTTCGGCGGCTACAAGGCCAGTGGGTTCGGCCGGGAGAAGGGGCCGGACGCCGTCTACCACTACCTGCAGACCAAGACCGTCAGCATCCAACTCTGAGGCCGGCAAGTGACTGAAACCAACGTACGCCACGAGGATCTTCTGGCCGGCCACATCGGAGGGTGGAGCGAACAGCTCGCTTGCGACCGGTCGGACAGACCGCTGTTCTTCCAGCGCCTCGCGGCGATGGTCGCGGTACCTGCTGAACGAGGCGCACTCAGCGCCGCTGAGCGAGCACTCATCGGTGTCGGAGTAGTCGGCAATGTCGCCAACACCAACTGGGCCCGCCTGGATGCCTACGCCCGCTTGGCCCTGCAGGTGGGCGCCGGCCAGGATCAGGTCCGCGACGTCCTGCAACTCGTCAGCATCATGAGCATCCACGCGATGACGGCGGGAGTACCGGCGCTGGTCAGAGTAATGAGCGAACGGGGGATCGCACCCCCGCGCGAACTCGATGACCGGCGACGGCGGCTCAAAGCAGAATTCGAGCAGCGTCGCGGCTACTGGCACGAGACCTGGGATGACGTACTCGTGCTGGATCCGGACATGTTCGAGGCCTACACGGCGTTCTCCACCTCGGCGGTCGAGGAGGGCAGCCTCGACACCCGCCTGCGTGAACTGATCTATATCGCCATCGACTGTGTGCCGACGCACCTGTATGTGCCCGGCGTCGAGATCCACTCACGCAAGGCGCTCGACGCGGGCGCCACACCGGAACAGATCCTCACCGCCATCGAGATCGCATCCCTGCTCGGGGCCGACCCCTACATCGAGGCGGCCGTGGACAGGCCGTTCCTAGCCGGCCTCGGCGCCTGACCGGTTGAGCCCTACGGTTCGAACCGCCCCGGAGGTGATCCGACGACCGCGTTCCCCCTGCGGATGTCGCAGACCTTCCAGCCGTCGAGGTTCTCGACCGTGAAGGAGATGTCCAGCTCGGTCGCGCTGGAGTAGTAGCCGGTGACCGTGCGCCGGTCGCCCTGCCCGCCCGGCTCGACCGACAGGACGTCGGGGCCGGCGGCATAGGCTTCGATGAATTCTCGGCGCACCTCGTCGTCGGAACGGGGCCGGATCGCCGACGCCAGGCCGCCGCAGGCGCCGGATCGCAGGGTCGCGACGTCGCCGTTCTTGGCCGCCGCGATGTGGCGGTGCACCGCATGCTCAGGCAGGTCGGGTTGGGTGGCCTGGGCGGTGCACGCCACGGCGCATCCGGCCAGGGCGATCAACACCCCACTGGCATACCGACTGACGAGCATGAGTCACGGTAACCCAGTGGCCGCCCGCCGATCAGGTGCCCGTCAGCAACAGCCCTACCACACAACCGTTTTCGGGTGGGTGTATGGAAGGTCGGGGGGACCACAGTGCGACGGCTTCGCGGATGACGTCACCGTGGGTGACCACGACGACCGGCCCTGCGCCGGCCAGCCACGGCCGTAACCGGTGCAGCCGCGCCGCCACGTCGGCCCGCGACTCCCCTTGCGGGAGCGCGTCTTTGTCCGAAAGCGCCGACTCGGCCCGGTACCCCTCGGCGACCGGCCTGCCCTCGTGGATACCCCAGCACCGCTCACGCAGGAGCGCCGTGTGTTCGACCGCGAGCCCGAGCCGCTCACCGACGATGCCCGCGGTCTGGGCCGCACGCCACAGATCCGAGCTCAGGATCCGGCCCGGACGGCGGCCGGTGGCCAGCCGCTCGGCGACGCGCCACGCCTGCCGCACCCCGACATCGGTCAGGGCCGGCCAGGGGGTCTGCCCTTGCATCAACCCGGCCCGGTTCCATTCCGACTCGCCGTGGCGGATCCACAGCGTCTCCTGGGCGGTCACCCGCCGTCAGGAGTAGGCGAAGAAGCCGTGGCCGCTCTTCCTGCCGAGCCTGCCGGCTTCCACCATCCGCGCCAGCAGCGGCGGGCACACATACTGCGGCTCCTTGAACTCCCGGTACAGCGAATCGGCGATGGCGCGCACGATGTCCAGGCCGATCAGATCTGACAGGGCCAGCGGGCCCTGTGGGTGCGCACAGCCCCGAACCAGCCCGGCGTCGATATCGTCCGGCGTCGCGACGCCGGACTCGACCATCCGGATCGCCGAGAGCAGGAATGGGATCAGCAGCGCGTTGACCACGAAACCGGCCCGGTCCTTGCAGTCGATCGGGTGTTTGCCCAGGGTGTCCCGGACGAAGGAGCGCGCCCGTTCGGTCGTCGCGGCCGCGGTCAGAAAGCTCGGGATCAACTCCACCAACGACAGCACCGGGACCGGATTGAAGAAGTGCACGCCGAGGACGTTCTCGGGACGGGCCGTCGCGACGCCGAGCTTGATGATCGGAATCGACGAGGTGTTGGAGGCCAGGATCGCGCCGGTGTCGACCACGATCTTGTCGAGCTCGCCGAAGAGCCCCGTCTTGACCGCCTCGTCCTCCATGATCGCCTCGATCACCAGGGTGCGGTCGGCGAGCGCGTCGAGATCCTCGACGACCACGATCCGCTCGAGGATCTCGGCGGCCGAGCCGACCTTGCCCCGGGATTCGGCCTTGGCCAGCGATTTCTCCAGCCGTTGGCGGCCGGCCTGCGCCGCGGCGGTGTTGGTCTCGACGACCGTGACCGGCAGACCGGACCGGGCGACGGTCTCGGCGATGCCGGCCCCCATGAGTCCGCAGCCGACGACTCCGACTTTTTCGGCGATGGTGGTCATGGCACCTTTCGGGTGGGTCACTGGGTGGGTACGTCGTCGAGGTCGTTGTTCTTGGTCTCCGGGAGCGCCAGGACGCAGGCCAGGCTGACCGCCGACAGAACGGCCAGCAGGACGCCGACCCAGATGCCGGAGTGGTCGGCCACGATCCGCGCGGCCAGGATCGGCGGAATCGCGCCGCCGATGATCCCGCCGAGGTTGTAGCTCAGCCCCGCGCCCGTATAGCGGAACCGCGACCGGAACATCTCCGGCAGCAGCGCTCCCGCGGGCCCGTTGGCGATTCCGTACAACGCCAACGTGACGGTCACACCGATCAGGAACGCCACCGGAGAGCCGGTGTCCAGCAACGGGAACAGCAGCAGCGACCACAGCACCGCGGCACCGTAGGCCGCCGCGATGACCTTCTTGCGACCCACCCGATCCGACAGGATCGCCGCCGCCGCGGTGACGATCGCCAGCACCACCGAGGCGATCATCCCGAAGCCGAGGATCATCGTCCGGTCGAACTCCAGCGCCGAGGTGCCGTAACTGGTCAGAAAGGCACTGCCGGTATAGAACATCGCAAACACCGTCGACATCGCCAGCCCGGACATCACGATCTGGCGCCACTGCTTGCGGATGGCGTCGGCGAACGGCAGCTTGGTCGGCGCGCTCTCCTGCTGCCGACGGCGTTGCTCGGTCTCGAACACCGGAGTCTCGGCCACCCGTAACCGAATCCACAAGCCGACCATCACCAACAACAGCGACGCCAGGAACGGGAACCGCCAGCCGTAGTTCATGAATGTCTCACTGGTGTCCCCGATGGTGATCGACACCGCGAAGAACGTGCCGCTGGCCAGGAAGAACGCGCACGCCGACCCCATCTGCGGATACATCGCCATCCGCCCGCGTTGCCCCTTGGGTGCGTACTCCGCGGTCAACAGTGTCGCGCCGGCCCACTCCCCGCCCATCGCCAGGCCCTGCATAAACCGCATCACCACCAACAGGATCGGCGCCCAGATCCCGATCCCGTTCTCCCACAACCCGAACACCCCGGTGCTGTACCCCGGGAACAATCCGATCGCCACCGTCGAGAGCCCCATGATCAGCAGCGTCCACACCAGCGTGCGCTTGCGCCCGATCCGGTCACCGAAGTGCCCGAACACGATCGACCCGACCGGGCGGGCGAAAAACGCCACCCCGAACGTCGCGAACGATGCGATGGTGCCCATCGACGGGCTGCTGCTGGGGAAGAACAGGTGCGGGAAGACCAAGGCTGCCGCGGTGCCGTAGACGAAGAAGTCGTAGTACTCGATGGTCGTACCGATCAGGCTCGCCGCACCGACCCGGCGTAGACCGTGGGGTCGCTCGGTAGTCGATTGCGGGTTCGCCGCCTGAGCCTCGGCCTGTTGATGCATAGCGTCTCCAGAGTTGGACGGATCTCACTATGGTCCTACCACAACTGTGGTTCAGGCCACAAGGGTCAAATCCGTGTAGCGCCCGACACAAGCCGTTCCTTGACCCAGCCTCCACCGCTCGAGTATGGTCCGACCACATATATGGTCGTCCACGTGTCATGCGCGGCACTTACCAACGAGGCGGGCCATCAACCGGAGGCGGAGTACCACATGTGCAAGCTCATCGTCGCGGCCGAATCGCCGTGGGGCGGCGAGATGTACCGGACCCAGCCCGGAATCCACCGGCTGTACTTCGGTTCGGTGGAGACCTTCTGCAGCGCGTTCCTGGCCCTCACCGGCTGGCCGCTGCATTCGCCGCCGCGCGACACCGAACCCGAGCGCCCCGGCCGGGACTGTGTCCGACGCCGGCCCAGGCGGCGACCCGACACGAAGCAGAAGTTCATCGTCGCGGCGAGCGCACCCTGGTACGGCGAGATCTATCCAACCAGGCCGGGGCTCAAGCGTTTCGGCTTCACCACGTTCGAGGAGTTCCTGCGCGGGGTCCTCGACATCACCGGGTGGTCACTGGACCCCACGGTGGCCGCACCCGCGGTCAGCCGGCGGGCCGCAGCCGGGTGAGGTCGGGGTCGTCCTCGCCCGCGGCCCGGTGCGCCACCAGCGCGACCGCCCGAGCCTCATCGCCCGCCGCGATCGCGTCGACCAGTGCGCCTCTCGCCTCGACCGACGGGTTCGGCATGTCGAAGCGGGCCTGACGCAAACCCGACAACACCGCCGACGCCAGCACGTTGCCCGACATCTCGGTGATCCGCTGCAGCAGAACGGTATCCAGGTCCAGACGGTCGGCGAGCGAACCGGCGGTACGCATCTGCTCGACCAGTGACCGCAGGGTGGCGACGTCCTCGGTGGTGGCCCGCCTGCAGGCCCCCGCCACCGCGAGCGTCTCGAGCGAGGCGGCCACATCCGCGGAGTCCTGCGGGCTGAACGACGCCATCCGCAGATGCAGGCGCAGGACCATTGCCATGGCATCGGCCCCGCGGTGCACGATCACCGATCCCGCCGACGGCCCGGACCCCGGAGCGGCTTCGATGACGCCGATCGCCTCCAGGATCCGCAGCGCCTCGCGAACCGCGCCCCGGCTGACGCCGAGCGCTTCGGCCAGCATCCGCTCGGGTGGCAGCCGGTCCCCGGCCCGCAGCGTGCCCTGCCGGAGCCGGTCCTCGATCTGCTCTACGATGAGTTCGTGAGTTCGCCTGCGGGGCAGTGGTTTCCACTGTGCATCGGCGGTTTCTGACGCGTGCGCGGCCTCGGCCATGGTGTCCTCCTGCAGGGATTGCGCGTCCCTGATGAACGGATAGGCTGCGGGCCTGCAGGTCTGACTCCACCCCGGTGAACCGGGATGTCACAGTAGCGCGACTGTGCTGGATTCTCACCAGCTTCCTCGAGCCCGCAACCGCCAGTGTATGGCATTGCAGAAGACTCCGGCCGCGCTCTCGCGCGAACTCGACGTAAACGTCGCCGATCACGCTCGGACACGACGATTATGTCGAATTGGGCGTGGGGGTTGACCGCCCGACTCAGTCGGCCCACTTGAGGTCGCTGAACCCGACGGCGCGGTAGAAGCCCTCGATGTGGCGGGCCACCAGATCGGCCGCCCGGCCGCCGTCGCCCGAGGCGATGGCCTCCACGATCGCCGCATGTTCGTCGGTCAGTGTCGCCATGGTCTTCGCCGGGTCCTCGAGCCGTTCGAACGCGCTCACCATGGCTTGGCGCAGCGCTTCCCGCAGCGCGGCCATCAGCGCCGCCGCCAGCCCGTTGCTCGAGATCTGCGCAATCCCGACGTGGAAGGCCGCGTCGAGATCGTTGTAGCTCGCCGTGGTGTGGGTTCCCCGCATCTGTTCGACCAGCGAACGCAGGTGGGCCAGTTGATCACTGGTGGCGATGCCGGCGGCCTTGCGGCAGGCCAGCCGTTCCAGGGTGAGACGTACCTCGACCAGATCGTCGGTGGTGAACGACGCCAGTTGCAGGTGGATGCGCAGGACCATGCCCATCCCCGCGGTGCTGTCCTTGACGATCATCGACCCGGACGTGGGGCCGGAACCGGTTCCGGCCTCGACGACCCCGATCGCTTCGAGGATCCGCAGGGCCTCCCGAACGGCTCCCCGGCTGACCCCGAGGGCCTCGGCCAGCTGCCGTTCGGGGGGCAGACGGTCACCCGCCTTGAGTGTGCCGGTGTTCAGCCGGTGCTCGATCTCGGCCACCACCTGCTCATGCGTCCGCATGCGCGGGAGCGGCTTCCATCCGGATTGTGTTGCCTCCGACACGTGCGCCCCTTCTGCTTTGTCGCAGAGTTTGATATAGGGAATCACTGTACCGACCACATCGTGGTTCACCCGCATGCCGCTCCCGAGCACCGACGCTGGTTGCCGATCCCCCTAGAACACCGGCGTTTCGACGTAGCTGCCGAAGACGCCGCGCAGCGCGCCGGTGATCTCACCCATCGACAGGTGCGCACGCACCGCCTCGATGGTCGCGGGCATCAGGTTGGCGTTCTCGTCCTTCGCGACCGCGAGCAGGTTGTCCATCGCCGCCTTGGCCCGCTGCGGATCGCGGTCGGCGCGCACCTGCTTGAGCCGGGTGATCTGGCGGGCCTCGGACTCCGGATCGAGCTTGTGGACCTCGATCTTCTGGTCGTCGTGCTCGTCGACGTATTTGTTCACACCGATCACCGGCCGGTCGCCACTGGCCTTGCGCCGCGCGTAATCGTAGGCGGTGTCCGAGATCTCCTTCTGGAAGAAGCCCTGTTCGATGGCGGCCACCACGCCGCCCATGGCCTCGACCTTCTCGACGTATTCCTCGATGCCCTTTTCGATCTCGTCGGTCAGCGCCTCCACGTAGTAGGACCCGCCGAGCGGGTCGATCACGTTGGGCACGTTGGTCTCGTCGGCGATGATCTGCTGGGTGCGCAGGGCCAGTTTCATCGCCATCTCGCTCGGGATGGTGTAGGCCTCGTCGAGTCCGTTGGTGTGGATCGACTGGGCGCCGCCCATCACGGCCGACAGTGCCTGCAGCGCGGTGCGCACGATGTTGACCATCGGCTGCGGTTTGGTCAGCGTCGCCGCCGCGGTCTGGGCGTGGAAACGCAACCGCATCGAGTTGGGCTTCTTGGCGCCGAAGTGTTCCTTCATCATCTTCGCGTAGTAGCGCCGGACCGCCCGGAACTTCGCGACCTCCTCGAACAGGTCGGCCTGCGAGACGAAGAAGAACGATAGCCGCGAGGCGAAGGCATCGACATCGATGCCCGCCTTGACCACGTCCTCGACGTAGGCCTTGGTGATCGCCATCGTGAAGGCGACCTCCTGGACGGCGTTCCCGCCGGCCTCACTGATGTGGTAGCCGCTGATGTTGACCGGGTTGTAGCGGGCCATGTTCTCGGCGCCGTAGGCCACACAGTCCCGCACGATCCGCATGCTCGGCCGGACCGGGAAGATCCATTCCTTCTGTGCGACATACTCTTTGAGGATGTCGTTCTGGATGGTCCCGGACAGCTTGTTGAGGTCCATCCCGCGGTCCTCGGCCGTCGCGATGTACATCGCCAGCAGGATCCAGGCCGACGGGTTGATGGTCATCGACACCGAGATGTTCTCCAGGTCGATCCCGTCGAACAGGGCCGCCATATCGGGCAGCACGTCGATCGCCACGCCCTCGCGGCCGACCTCGCCGAGGCTCATCGCGTCGTCGCTGTCCAGCCCCATCAGGGTGGGCATGTCGAAGTCCACCGACAGCCCGGTCTGGCCCTGGGCGATCAGATACTGGAACCGCTTGTTGGTCTCCTCGGCCTGGCCGAACCCGGCGATCTGGCGCATCGTCCACAGCTTGCCGCGGTACATCGTCGGGTACGGCCCGCGGGTGTAGGGGTACTGGCCGGGCAGCCCGATGTCCTCCCAGCTCTGCGGCAGATCCTGTGGGCCGTAGACCCGCTTCACCGGCCGGCCGGCGCCGGTCAGGTAGTTCTCCTTGGACTCGGGTGCCCGGCGGATGAAGTCGGCGAGTTCATTGTTCTCCCAGCTGTCGAAGTCCGCCTCGGCCCGCTTGGTCAGTGCGTCGGAGGACAGCCGCAGCTCGTCGGGGGTCGCCTGGGTTTCGTCGGTCATGATCTTCCTTTTCCATCGATGTCGGTCGGGTCTACGGCCATGGCGGTCAGCAGCCGGGCCGCCGCCTGGCGCGGTTCCTCGGTGCGGGCGATCAGCGCCTCGACGGCGGCGTCGAAGTCGCGGTGACCGGACCGCAGCCGGTCCGCCACGAGAGCTTCTGCGGCCCAGCGGATTCGGGTGGCGGCGTTGCGCCTTTCCACCTCGTGCAGGCCGCCGTGCTCGGCCATCCAGCCCCGGTGCCCCGCGGTCTGGTCCAGCAGTTCGGCGACGCCTTCACCGCTGGCCGCCGTGGTCTTGACGATCGGGGTGTTCCAGTCGCCGGGCCCGCGGTGCGCCAGCCGCAGCGATTCGCGCAGCTGTTTGACGGTCAGATCGGCGCCGGGCCGGTCGGCCTTGTTGACCACATGGATGTCGGCGATCTCGATCAGGCCCGCCTTGATGGCCTGGATGTCGTCGCCCAGTCCGGGCACGCTGACCACCAGGACGCTGTGCGCCACACTGATCACGTCGACCTCGGCCTGGCCGACGCCGACGGTTTCCAGGATCACCACGTCGTAGCCTGCGGCGTCGAGCAGGACGATGCCGTCCAGTACCGCCCGGGACAGTCCGCCGGTCGCCCCGCGCGAAGCCATCGACCGGATGTAGATGTCGGTACGTCCGGCGAGTTCGGTCATCCGGATCCGGTCACCAAGGATGGCGCCGCCGGAGTACGCGCTGGACGGGTCGACGGCCAGGATCGCGACCTTCATACCGCGGTTCACATACTCCCCGGCCATCTTGGTCACCAGCGTGCTCTTACCGCTGCCGGCCGGGCCGGTGACCCCGACGACATGTGCCCGGCCGCTGTCCTTCCAGACCTCGGCGAGCAGTTCGGATGCGGCGTCGGAGCGGCTCTCGACCAGGGTCAGCCCACGCGCGAGGGATACCTGTGAGCCGGACCGGATCCGGTCGGCGAGCGCGGCGACCGGTGCCACCGTGTCGACCGGGCTCATGACGACGCTCCCCCGCCGAAGGACTCGAACAGCTTGCGGTCGTCGATGACGCGGCGCGCCTTGAAGTCGGTGCGTTCGAAGGTGGCGGGCGCCACCGTGACCACCTTGGCGCCGACGCCGAGCACGGTGCGCAGATCCTCGCCGACCCGCTTGACGAAGACGTCCTGGGCGACCGTGGTGCGCTCGGGGTCGAATTCGATCTGCACCAGCAGTTCGTCCATGGCGCCGTCGCGGGTGATGACGATGCGGTGCTCGCCGCCGTAACCCTCGGCGCTCATCACGACGTCGTCGATGGCGTTGGGCTGCACGTTCTCACCGCGGATCTGGAACATATCGTCGATGCGCCCGTAGATCCCCCTCGGCAGGAACGGGTAGGTCCGGCCCCGGGCGGCGTCGGGCGCCTCCCAGCGGGTCAGGTCGTTGGACAGCAGCCGGATCATCGGCTGCGAGGTGCGCTCCAGCGTGGTGTAGATCGGGGTGCCCTCGTTGCCGTAGGGCACCCGGCGCATGGTCGCCGGGTCGCACACCTCGGTGTAGACCAGATCCTGCCAGGTGAACACGCCCGGCTCGTTGGACGCCGCACCCAGCGACATCCACGGCGCGACCTCGCCCATGCTGCCCGAGTCGTACACCTCGACGTCGAACGCGTCGATGATGCGCTGCCGGATCGAGGGCACGCTGGCGCCGGGTTCCCCGGAGAAGAACATCGTGCGCAGGCCCAGCTTTCGGGGGTCGATGTCGTTGTCGCTGGCCACCTCGGCGAGCCGGAGCGCATACGACGGGGTGCCGTAGAAGACGGTGGCCCGCATCTGGCGCATCCACTGCAGGGTCCGCAGGCTCTGGCCGGCCACCCCGGCGCCGAACGGAAACACCGCCGCGCCAAGGCGTTCCGCGCCGCTGTAGGCGCCCCACGAACCCCAGTACTGGGTCAGCGGGGAGCCGATCAGCACCACATCCTCGGGGCGGATGCCCATCCCCCACATCACCCTGGCGTGCGCGTTGGCGACGGCGTTCCAGTCGGGCTGGCTGATCCCGAACGCGGTGGGCCGCCCGGTGGTGCCCGACGTGCCCTTGATGTGGGTGACCTCGACGGGGTCGACGCACAGGTAGCTGCCGTAGGGCTCGTTGGCGGCCTGATCGGTGCGCAGCTCATCCTTGTAGACCACCGGAACCTGTTCGAAGGCTTCGAGTGAGGTGATGTCGCCGGGCTCGAGGCCGGCCTGCGACCACTTGCGGCGGTAGAACGGGGCGCGTTCCCACGCGTAGGCCATCAGCTGCTGGATGCGCTCGAGGATCGCCTCGTCGCGCTGTTCGGGATCCATCGTCTCGCGGACCGGGAACCAGTGCTGCTGCCCAGGGGGTGGCCGGTAATCCGCGTCGTAACGCGGAGGCCAGCTCCACGACTCCATGTCCGGGCCGATCCTTCCCCCGTCGCTTCGCTCGCCCCCGGTCCCTCCCCCACCCATCAGGAATTCGCCTCCACCGGTGCGGCCGCCTTGATGGTCTCGACGATCGTCTCGGGGGTGGTGTCCTGGCCCAGGACGGCGGCGACGCCCATCTTCTGCAGCTCGAGCTCGTCCTCGTCGGGCATCACGCCGCCGGCCACGATGGCGAAGCGCGGCTTCTCCTCCATCCCGTCCAGGATCTGGAAGATCCTGGTGAAGATCGGCATATGCGCGCCGGACAGCAGGCTGACCCCGAGTACGTCGACGTCCTCCTGGGTGGCGGCCTCGATGACCTGCTCGGGGCTGCGGTGCAGCCCGGTGTAGATGACCTCCATACCCGCATCGCGCAGGGTGCGGGCCACGACCTTGACTCCCCGGTCGTGTCCGTCGAGCCCGATCTTGGCGAGCATCACGCGAATGGGAAGCGTCGACGGCTGATTCATTGACATTGCCTCTTCTGTGGGACGACCAAACTGTGGTCCTACCATAGTTCAAAGCACGTGACCTACGCAACACCCGGCCCCGCCCCGGTTGAACCGCACTTCGCGCGGCCCTTATGGTAGGACCACAGCGCAGGTGAACAGGAGGGGCCGCTATCGCCATCGCCCGATCGAGCGGCACGCCCGCGTCCGGTGGCCAGGGCAAGCGCAGCGCGATGCGCTCGGGCGTCGTCGCGATGCTCCCCGTCCTGATCGGGATCGTGCCGTTCGCCGCGGTCGCGGGCCTGGCCGGTACCCACAACGGACTGAGCGTGCTCGAGACGGCCGGCTTCTCGCTGTTGGCGTTCGCGGGTGCGGCACAGATCGCCGCGGTGGACCTGATCGGCGACAACGCGAGCGTCGGTGTGGTGGTGGCGACGGCGCTGGTGATCAACCTGAGGTTCATCGTGTACTCGGCCACGCTGGCCCCGTTGTTCGCGGGGTCCGGCCTGCGCGACCGGGTGCTGGGCTCCTATCTGCTGGTCGATCACGCGGTACCGCTCACCCTGACCCGCACCGATGCGATGTCCTCGCGGGACCGGGTCAGGTTCTATCTGGGTGCGTGCCTGGCGTTCTGGTTGACCTGGCAGATCTGCTCGGTGGTCGGGTCACTGCTGGGCTCGCTGCCCGAATCGGGTCTGGTGTCGTTCGCCGTCCCGGTCTCGTTCCTGGCGCTGCTCGCCCCACAGCTCACCGAGCGGCCCAAGCTGTGCGCCGCGGCGGTGGCGGCCCTGGTGGCCGTGGCGGGGGCGGGCCTGCCCGCCAACCTCGGCATGATGCTGGGCACCGTCGCGGGTCTGGCGGCCGGCGTCGCGCTGGGCTGGCGCAAGGCGGGCGCGGAGGACCGCGGATGAGTTCCTGGCAGATCTGGTTGGTGATCGCGGTGACCGCGGTCGGGGGGTTCGCGCTGCGCGGCGTCTTCATCCTGCTCCCGATCCTGCCCAGACGGCTTCCCGCGCGGCTGCGGCTGCTGCTGGGACTGGTTCCGGCGGCGGCCTTCTCGGCCCTGGTGGCCCCGTCGCTGGTCGTCTCCGACGGACGCCTGCAGCTGGTGTCGCCGTCCTCGCTGGCCGGGGTGGTCGCGGTGCTGGTGTCGTTGGCGACCAAGAGCCTCGCGCTGAGCATCGTCTGCGGACTGGCCGCGTACGGGTTGCTGGACCTGGTGCTGTGACCATCAGAAAGGACCCCATGACCCCGTCAACCCCGATGTCAACCCCGACGTCATCGCCGACCGAACCGGCGCTTTCGGTCGACGGGCGACTCGGCACGATCCGATTGCGGCGGCCCGCGTCCATCAACGCGATCACGCCCGGCGACATCACGGCCATCACGACGCTGTTGCGGCGTGCCGTCGCCGACCCGGCCGTCGAGACCATCCTGATCAGCGGCGAGGGTGACCGCGGGTTCTGCGCGGGCGGCGATATCAAGCGGGTCAGGGAACGGATCGCGGGGCACGAGCTCGACGTGCTCGCCGACTTCTGGGCCTCGGAGTACCGCCTCGACCATCTGCTCGCCACCTGCCCCAAACCCGTGGTGAGCATCGCGCACGGGCTGACCCTCGGCGGCGGAATGGGTTTGGCCTCGCACGGCTCGCACCGCATCGTCACCGACGATTCCCGGCTCGGCATGCCGGAGGTGCTCATCGGTCTGTCGCCCGATATCGGCGGCCTGTGGCTGTTCGCCAACGCACCGGGCAGCACCGGGGCCTACGCGGCGCTGACGGCCGCCCACCTCAGCGCGGGCGACGCCATCTACATGAACCTAGCCGACCACTACGTACCGCAGCCAGCGATCGGCGAGGTGGTCGAGCGGCTTAAGCACGCGGCACCGTCGGAGGTTCTCGGCGGATTCTCCGACCGCCCGCCATCGTGGGTGGGCGCACACCGGACCGCCATCGACGCGGTGTTCGGGATGGACTCGCTGCGCGATATCCGCAACGTGCTCACGGCGGCGGCGGACCGGACGACGGCCCCGGCCGAACTCGGCGAGGTCGCGCACCGCGCCGCTTCGACGTTCGCCGAGGCCTCACCGACGGCGCTGGCGGTCACCCACGAGGCGCTCAAGCGGGCCGCGGCGATGCCCGATCTGGCCGAATGCCTGCGGCAGGATCTCGTGGTGACGCTGCGCTGTGCGCGCTACCCCGATCTCGCCGAGGGGATCCGGGCCCGCGTCGTCGACAAGGACCGCAACCCGGCCTGGAAACCGCCGACGCTCGACGAGGTCACCGCGTCCCAGGTCGCCGCATTCTTCGAACCGGTCGACCCACCGCTGCAGCTGACCGGATGGTGACGGTCAGGGCGTGACGGCCGCCGAGACCAGCGGCCTGGCGGCACCGGGCCGCGCCGCCCGGTCGAACGCCGCGACGGCCCCGATCACCGTGATGGCCGGCGGCGCGATACCGGATGCACCCACCACGGCGGCGATGTCGGCGACGGTGCCGCGCACCACGCGCTGCTGCGCCAGGGTGCCGTCGGCGATGGTCGCCGCGGGCGTCTCGGGACGCAGCCCATGGGCGATCAGGGTTTTCGTGATCGACGCCAGATTGGTGACCGCCATCAGGAACACCAGCGTCGTGCCCGACCGCGCCAGCGCGGCGTAATCCACCGTGGAGGCGCGGTGTTCGGGCGGCACATGCCCCGACACCACGGTCACGCCCTGGGTCAGGCCGCGATGGGTGACCGGAATCCCGGCGAAGGCCGGCACCGCGAGCGCCGAACTCACGCCGGGGATGACCGACACCTCGACGCCGGCCGCCGCGCACGCCAGCACCTCCTCGCCGCCGCGGCCGAACAGAAAGCTGTCACCGCCCTTGAGCCTGACCACGGTCTTACCCGCGCGGGCCAGGTCGATCAGCAACCGGTTGGTGTCGTCCTGCGAGGTGGCCTTCCCGAACGGGATCTTGCCGACGTCGATCACCTCCACCCCGGGATCCAGATCGGCGAGCACCGACAGCGGCGCCAGCCGATCGGTGACCACCACGTCGGCCGCGCGCAGCGCCCGCATTCCGGCGATCGTGAGCAGGCCGGGATCGCCGGGCCCGCCACCCACTAGGACCACCCGGCCCGAATCGGCCACGCGCGCAGGCGGAGTCGGTTCGTTCAGACACCAGATCCGCCGGTGCTCGCAGGCGGCCGCGATCCGGGCGTCGAGGTCGGCACGGCCGGTCGCGGCGACGGCCAGCCACACATCGGTCAGATCGCCGGGTTCGACGGCGTCGCGCCGGCGCCAGGTCACTACGTCGCGCTCGGCCAGGTCCACGATGCTCGCGACGGCCTCGCCGCTGACCACCGTCACGCGGGCGCCGGACTGCAGCAACGCGGCCACCTGCCGCAGCGCCGGACCACCACCGCCGAACACCACGGCGGCGCGACCGGTCATGTCCAGGACGGGCCGGAACCCGCCGGTTCGGGTGGGGTTGCGCGCGGGGTGGACCATGACCGTCAGCTCGCCCTTCGATGGTTGACCACAGCGTGGTTCTACCATATGTAGGGTGTGGTGATCCGCGCAACACCCGAGAGGACGACATGACCCCAGCCACGGTCCGGCCCATGCGACGGTATCCCTACCTCGACGACGGTCCGGCCATCTACGTCGACTCGTTCGCCACCATCCGCCGGGAGTCCGACCTGTCCCGCATCCCGGCCGTGGCGGAGAAGGTGGCGGTGCGGATGATCCACGGCACCGGGCAGACCGACCTGGTCGACGATCTCGTGATCCACCCCGACCTGGTCCGCGCGGCCCGGTCGGCCCTGCGGGACGGGGCCCCGATCCTGTGCGACGCCACCATGGTGGCCACCGGCGTCACCGCGGGCCGGCTACCCGCGGGCAATGACGTGCACTGCTTTCTGCACGACCCGAGGGTGGCGGGCCTGGCCCGCGAGTGGAACACCACCCGCACCGCGGCGGCCGTATCGCTGTGGGAGCCGCTCCTGCCCGGTGCCGTCGTCGCGATCGGCAACGCGCCGACCGCACTGTTCCACCTGCTGGAGATGATCCTCGACGGTGCCCCGCGGCCCGCGGCGATCGTCGGCTGCCCGGTCGGTTTCATCGGAGCGGCCGAATCCAAGGACGCCCTGACCGCCCTGTCCCGCGATCACGGTGTGGACATTCCGTATGTCACGGTGCTGGGCCGCCGCGGCGGTTCGGCCATGACCTCCTCGGCGCTCAACGCGCTGGCCTCGGAGTCGGAATGAGCGAGCACGGCACCGGGCGGTTCTACGGCGTCGGCCTCGGCCCCGGCGATCCCGAACTGATCACCCTCAAGGCCGCCCGCACGATCGCCGGCGCCGACGTCATCGCCTACCACGCCGGAGTCAACAAACGGTCCTACGCGCGCACCATCGCCGCCGACCTCATCCCGGCCGGCGTCATCGAGGAGGAGCTGCGCTACCCGGTCACCACCGGAACCACCGACCACCCCGGTGGCTACACCGGAGCGCTGGCCGACTTCTACGAGGAGTCCGCGGCCCGGCTCGCCGGCCATCTGTCGGCGGGCCGCTCGGTCGCGCTGCTGGCCGAGGGCGACCCGTTGTTCTACGGCTCCTATATGTACATGCACGACCGGCTGAGCCCGCGCTTTCCGACCGAGGTGATTCCCGGCCTGCCCGCGTTCGCGGCCGCGACCGCGGCCACCGCGGCGCCGCTGGTCCGGCAGACCGACGTGCTCACGGTGCTGCCGGGGACGCTGCCGGAAGCCGAGCTGGCCCGGCGACTGGCCGACACCGACGGCGCGATCATCATGAAGCTGGGCCGCACCTTCCCCGCGGTGCGCCGGGCCCTGGCGTCGGCCGGGCGGCTGCCGCACGCGCTGTACATCGAACGCGCGAGCCACCCGGGGCAGCGCTGGCTCCCGGTCGCCGACGTCGACGCGGCCACCGTTCCGTATCTGTCGCTGATCGTCGTCAACGGGGATTCGCGCAACGGGCCACGCTCCCGCACCGAGGCGGCAGCTGCACCGGCCACCGTGGCGGCACCCTCGTGCGGCGCCGCCGAACTGCTGGTCGTCGGGCTGGGCCCGGGCCCGGATGGCTGGCTGACCCCGGAGGCCAGCGCGGCACTCGCCGAGGCCGACCACGTCGTCGGGTACGGCCCGTACGTGGCCAGGGTCCCGCAGCGGGCGGGGTTGCGGCGGCACGCATCGGGCAACACCGTCGAGGTCGACCGGGCCCGCTTCGCCCTGGAGCTGGCCCGCAAAGGTGACAAGGTCGCGGTGGTATCGGGCGGCGACGCCGGGGTGTTCGGCATGGCGGCGGCGGTGTTCGAGGCGGTCGAGGACGGCGGGTTCGACGACGTCGCGGTGCGGGTGCTGCCCGGCGTCTCCGCGGTGCAGGCCGTCGCCGCGCGGGCGGGCGCGCCGGTCGGCGCGGATTTCGCGGTGCTGAGCCTGTCCGACCGGCTCAAGCCGTGGCCGGCGATCGAAACCCGGCTGCGGGCGGTCGCGGATGCCGATCTGGTGCTGGCGATCTACAACCCCGCGTCGCGGGCCCGCCCCGACCAGATCGCGGTGGCGCGCAAGATCCTGCTCGAGCACAAGAGTGCCGATACCGTGGTGGTGGTGGGACGCGATATCGGACGAACGGAAGAATCGTTGACCGTGACCACCCTCGGAGACCTCGACACCGACACCGTCGATATGAAAACCCTGCTGATCGTGGGCGCATCGACGACCCGGGTGACGCAGGCCGGACGGGTCTGGACCCCGAGGTGGGTCCGATGAGCGCCATCCAGTTCGTCGGGGCCGGCCCCGGCGCGGCGGACCTGCTCACGGTGCGCGCCACCCGGCTGCTCGGCGCGGCCGACACGGTCCTCTACCCCGGCACCTATCTCGATCCCGGAATTCTCGAAAACTGCTCCCCGGCAGCCACATTGATCGACACACAGCACATGGACCTGGACGCCATCACCGAACGGCTGGTCGACGGGCACCGGGCGGGCGAGCAGGTGGTCCGGCTGGTCTCGGGCGATCCGTCGATCTACAGCGCGCTCTCCGAGCAGACCCGCCGCCTCGATGCGGCCGGTGTGGCCTGGTCGGTCACCCCCGGCGTGCCCGCGTACGCCGCCGCGGCGGCCAGGGTCGGCCGCGAACTCACCGTCCCACTGCTGGCCCAGTCGGTGGTGCTGACCCGGACCCGGCAGCGGTCGACCGCGATGCCCGAATCCGAGGCGCTCACGGCGTTCGCGGCGACCCGCGCCACCCTGGTGCTGCACCTGTCCATCACCCGGATCCGCGTGCTGATGGACGAGATCGCCCCGGAGTACGGGCCGCACTGCCCGGTGATCGTGGTGTACCGCGCCTCCCAACCCGGGGAACGGGTGCTGCGCGGCACCGTCTCCGATATCGCCGATCAGGTCGAGGCGGCCGGGCTGCGTCAGGCCGCGGTCATCCTGGTCGGCCACGCGCTGACCGACGATGCGCGCTGCGGCGAGAGCCACCTCTATGACCCGCTGCGCGATCGCTCGGCCGGACCGGTGGAGGGCCTGCGGTGAGCGCCACGGCGGCGGGCCGGATCGGCACCCTCTACGACGTCATCCACCGGCGGCGCGACACCCGCCGCGAGTTCACCGGTGCCCCGATCGAAGGCGATGTGCTGCGCCGGGTGCTCGCGGCCGCGCACGCCGCACCGTCGGTCGGGATGTCGCAGCCGTGGGATTTCGTTCTGGTCCGATCACCCAAGACGCTCAACGCCTTCCGTGACCATGTGGCACACGAACGCGATGTCTTCGCGTCCTCCCTGGACGGTGAACGAGCCGAGACGTTCACCAGGATCAAGATCGAGGGGATCTGCGAATCCGGCCTCGGCGTGGTGGTCGGCTACGACCCCACCCGGGGCGGCGACCGGATTCTCGGCCGCCATGCGATCGACGATGCCGGGCTGTATTCGGTGGTCTGCGCGATCCAGAACCTGTGGCTGGCCGCGACCGCCGAGGACCTCGGCGTGGGCTGGGTGTCGTTCTACCGGGAGGACTTCCTGCGGGAATTGGTCGGCATGCCGGCGCATATGCGCCCGGTCGCCTGGCTGTGTGTGGGCCGGGTGGCCGGACTTCCCGATGTCCCCGATCTCGAGCGCTACGGCTGGCGTGACCGTTCACCGCTGGATTCGGTTGTGCACGAAGAGAAGTACGCCCCTCGCCAGGGTCTCAGCCCGGGTTCAGCGTGAGGTCCGCGACCCAGCGCGCGGCGGCATCGCGCGGGGTCAGCTCGCCGTCGTGCATCCGGCGCCGGATATCGCCCAGGCGTTGCGAACCGGCCATCGCGTCGCGCAGCAGCACCCGCACGAGCCCCTCGATCTCCCGGTCGAGTTCGCCGTCGCGTTGACGTTCGCGACGGCGCAGCCGCTCCCCGGACGTCCGGTCGCGGTCGCCGAGGTCGCGCAGGGTGGCCCACAGCCGGTCGACCCCCTCGCCGGTCAGCGCGGTGGTCGGGCAGACCTCGGGCATATCCGCGTGCCGCGCACCGATGGCCAGGGCCTGCTTGAGATCCCGTACGAACGCGTTTGTTTCGGGACGGTCGGCCATGTTGACCACGTACAGGTCGCCGATCTCCATGATCCCGGCCTTGTTCATCTGCATGGTGTCGCCGAGCCCGGGTACCAGCACCACCGCGACCGTGTCGGCGATGGTCAGCACGTCGAGCTCGACCTGGCCGACGCCGACGGTCTCGACGATGACGATGTCGTAGCCCGCCGCGTCGAGGATCTTCACGGCGTCGCGGGCCGCGCGGGCCAGACCGGTGCTGGCGCCGCGGGTACCCATACTGCGGATGAAGATGCCCGGATCGCGGCTGTGCGAGGACATCCGGACCCGGTCGCCGAGCACGGCGCCCCCGGTCAGGTGACTCGACGGGTCGACCGCGAGGATCGCGACGGTGCGGCCGTCGCCGCGCATCTCGGCGGCCAGCACATCCACCAGGGTGCTCTTGCCGGAACCGGGGCTGCCGGTGACCCCGATGATGTGGGCGCCGTCGCCGCGCCGCACCGGGCCGGCCACGTCCGCGGGTTCGCCGCGCTCCACCCGGCTGATCGCGCGGGCCGTCTCACGTTCCGGCCGCAGACCGGTGATCCGGTCCGGTGCGGTACCCACCTCGCTGCTCATCGCGGTGCTCCGGCCGGGTCGAGCGGCACCAACCGGGCGACCCCGCGCTTCACGGTCCACCCCGCGCGTTCGCGATCCCACTCCGATGCCGACGGCGGCACGCCCCGCAGGTGGCGCTTGAGCACCTTGCCGGTCGGGGTCTTGGGCAGCCCGTCGACGATCTGCAGGTAGCGCGGCACCGAGAAGTAGGGCAGCCGGGTGGCGCAGTGCGAGAGCACCGCGACCGGGTCCGGTGCCTGCGCACCGTCGGCAATCACCAGGAAGGCCTTGATGTCGTCCTCGCCCTCGGCGGCCGGCTTGGCGACGACGGCGGCCTCCTCCACCTCGGGGAGCTCGGTCAGCGCCACCTCGATGTCATAGGTCGTGACGTTCTCGCCCTTGCGCCGGATCCGGTCGTTGAGCCGGTCGGAGAAGTAGAAGTAGCCCGCGCTGTCGCGACGGCCGGCATCGCCGGTGTGGAACCACAGATTCCGCCACGCCTCGACCGTTCGTTCCGGCATCGCGTGGTACTGGATGAAGGTGGTCGACGGGTATTTCGGCCGGACCACGATTTCGCCGACCTCCCCGTCGGGCACCGGTTCGTCGGTGTCCGGGTCGACGACGGCGACCTCGAACCACTCGTCGAGCGCCTTGCCGCAGCTCCCCGGGCGCAGCGGTTCGCCGAGCGGGCGGTAGATCGGCAGGCAGATCTCGGTCATGCCGTACGCCTCAACGCATCTGGTGGCGAACCTGCGCTCGAAGTCCTCGGCGATGACGGCCGGGATCGGGATGGTGATCATCCGCCGCACCCCGTGATCGGCGTCTTGCGGCCCCGCCGGACGGTCGAAGACGTACTGCGCCATGACACCGAGCAGGCTGGTGACGGTCGCGCCGCAGGCACGCAGGTCGGTGAGCCAGCGGCTGGCGCTGAAGGCCTCGGCCAGTACGACCGTGGCACCGGTCATCAGGCAGGGCAGCACCTGCATGAACTGCGCGTTGGCGTGGAACATGGGCAGGCACACGTAGTAGACGTCGGACTCGCCAATGGCCAGCTCGTTGGCCACGTGGGCCGCGAAGGTGTGCATGTGGGCGTGCGGGACGACCACGCCCTTGGCCGGTCCGGTGGTCCCCGACGTGTAGATGATCGCCGCCGGATCCCGGTAGGACACTGCGACAGCGGGGATCTCGGCGTCCGGCGTGTCGAGCGCACCGAGCGCGACCGTGCGCCACGGCAACCCGGGCCCGGTTCCGCGGACCACCACGGTGCTCAGGCAGCTCAGCTCGCCGGCGATCTCGTCGAAGGCGCAGGCGTAGCCGCTGTCGATGACGGCGACCCGGGCCGCCGAGTTGTTCGCGACATGCGTCAGGCTCGCCCCGCGGTTGGCGGTATTGCACGGAACCTCCACGGCCCCGATCAGATTCACCGCGAACCAGCACACGATCAGGTCGATCGTGTTGTCCATCATCAGCAGGACCCGGTCGCCCTTGCCGACGCCGAGCCCGGCCAGGCCGGCCGCCCGGCGTTCGGCGAGCGCCAATACTTCGGCGTAGCTGAGGCTTTCACCCGACACCGTGCGCACGCACGGTTTGTCCAGGTGGGTGGACGCGGCCCGCCGCAACACCTCGGGAAGGGTCCAGCCGAGCCGGTCCGCGGGAGTGAACCGGGTGGGCGCCGAGACCGCGGTCATGCCCGGACCCGGCGCTCGTCGTTCCTTCCGGCGACGCGCTGCTCGATGAACGCCACGATGTCGGCGGTGTCGGTACCCGGGGGAAAGCACCCGTCGATCCCCATCCGCCCGAGTTCGTCGATGTCCTCGGGCAGCAGGCTGCCACCGGCGATCAGCAGGATGTCGCCCGCGCCCGCGCCGTCCAGACGTTCCTTGAGTTCGCGCATGAGCCGGACGTGCTGGGCCGACAGGTTGGAGACGCCGACGACGTCGACGTCCTCCTGGACCGCGGCGCGGGCCACATCGGGGATCGTGGTGCGCAGGCCGGTGTAGATCACCTCCATGCCCGCGTCGCGCAGCGCCCGCGCGACGATCTTGACGCCGACATCGTGACCGTCGATACCCGGCTTGGCCAGCAGAACACGGATCATGGGCGTGCCTTTCGTGAGTGTCAGAAGATCGGGGGTGCGGTGTATTCGCCGACCTCGGCGATGACTCGTTTGACGATCTCGCCCTGGGAGGCGTGCGCCTTGCTGGCCGCGATCACCGCCGCCATCACGTTGCCGCCGTCGGCGACGACGCGCTGCAGGTCGTCGAGGGTGCGGTCGACCGCGGCGGCGTCGCGTTCGGCGCGGACCTTCTCCAGGCGCAGCACCTGCTCCTTCTCGGACTGCTCGTCGACGCGGAAGGTCTCGATCGGGCGCTCGCCCTGGGTTCCCTTGAAATCGTTGACCCCGACGATGGTGCGGGTGCCGTTCATGATCCGCAGTTGCTGGGCGTGCGCGGTGTCGGACACGGTCTGCTCCAGCCACCCGTTCTCGACGCCGCGGACGGCGCCGCCCTGGGCCTCGACCTGCTCCATCCAGTTCCAGGTCCGGCGCTCGATCTCGTCGGTGAGGCTCTCGATGTAGTAGGAGCCGGCCAACGGGTCGACCACATTGGTGACACCGCTCTCGTAGGCGACGACCTGCTGGGTCCGCAGCGACATCCGCTGTGCGAACTCGGACGGGATCGAGTACGCCTCGTCGAAGCACGACACCGCCATCGACTGCACCCCGCCCAGCGCGCCCGCCATCGACTGCAGGGCGCCACGGATCAGGTTCACCTCGGGCTGCTGGTAGGTCATGGTGCTGCCGCCGGTCTGGACGTGGGTTCGCAGCTTGCAGTTCTTGGGGTCGGCACCGTAGCGGTCGTGCACCAGCTGAGCCCAGATCCTGCGTGCGGCACGGAGTTTGGCGATCTCTTCGAGAAAGTCGTTGTGCACGTTGAAGATGAAGGAGAACCGGCCGACGAAGCCGTCGATGGGCAGGCCGCGGCCGAGCAGGTCCTCGATGTAGGCGATGGCATGCGCGAACGTGAAGGCCAGTTCCTGGTCGGCGGTGGTGCCGGCCTCACGAATGTTGTAGCCGTTGAGGCTGATCCCATTCCACCGGGGCATGTGCTCGGCGCAGTACTCGATCAGGTCGCAGGCCAGCCGCACCGAAGGCGCGGGCGGGAAGATGTAGGTCTTCTGGGCGTAGAAGTCCTTGAGCGGGTCGTTCTGCACCGTGCCGCCGAGTTTGGCCAGATCGAAACCGCGCATCTGCGCGGCGGCCACGTACTGGCCCACGAGCACGAAGGCCGGGTGGTTGATCGTCATCGAGACGCTGATGTTCTCCAGGTCGATGCCCTCGAAGAGGTCGTACATATCGCCGAGGGTGTCGATCGCGACGCCGGTGCGGCCCACCTCGCCGACCGCGCGGGGGTCGTCGGAGTCGAGCCCGATCAGGGTCGGCACGTCGTAGTCGTTGGACAGGCCGGTCTGGCCCTGCTCGATGACGTACTTGTTGCGCTGGTTGGTCTCGGGGGCCGTGCCCAGTCCGACCACCTGGCGGCGGGTCCACTGCCGGGTCCGGTACATGGTGGGGTGGGGCCCGCGGGTGTAGGGGTATCCGCCCGGATCGCCGAGCCTGGTCTGCGGATCCCACCCGTCGAGCCTGGTCGCGTCGTAATTCGCGTCGATGGGGATGCCGGAAAGCGTCGTGAAGGTGTCACCGGCGCCCTGCGTGCCGCCGCTTTCCCGGGTTTCGGAGACCGTCATGTGATCCCTTCCGTGGGCTGGTGTCAATTGTGATGCCTGTTACTATGGACTCTGGATCCAGGATTTGCAATACGTGATCCACAAAGCCTCCCCATATTCGGATTGGTGGTCATATGAGTCAGATGACGGTCGCCCAGCTCATCGCGGTCCGGCTCAAAGCCCAAGGCGTACAGCGCATCTTCGGTCTGTGCGGCGGTCACATCCAGCCGCTGTGGGATGCGGCGGCCCGGGCCGGGATCGAGATCGTCGACGTCCGCCATGAGGGTGCCGCCGTGTACATGGCGCATGCGACGGCCGAGCTGTCGGGCGAACTGGGCGTGGCGATGGTGACCGCGGGGCCCGGCCTGACCAATGCCGTCACCGCCATCTCCAACGCGTTCGTATCCCGAAGTCCGGTCCTGGTGCTGTCCGGACGGCCCCCGCGCCCCCAGACCGGGATGGGCGCCATGCAGGACATCGCCCAGGCCGAGATCGTGCGCCCGATCTGCCGGCTCACCGAGCAGGTGTCCGAACGCCACCACGTGATCCCCCGGCTGGACAAGGTGATCGCCGCCGCGCTGGGATCGGCGACCGGCGCCACCGGGCCCGCCTACATCGACTTCTCCACCGACCTGCTGGAGGAGACCGTGCACGACGCCGACATCCCCGCGGCCGGCCTGCAGCCGCGCCCGGCCGTCGAATTGGCACCCGACGCCTGCGCCGTCGACCAGGCCGCCGAACTGATCCGCGGGTCGTCGCGGATCGTGGTGATCGGCGGCCGGTCGGTGCGCAAGGTGCCCGCCGAGTTGACGAGCTTCCTCGCCGACGCCAACGCGCTGTACCTGGACTCCGGTGAGAGCCGCGGCGTCATCCGCGACGACGTGCCGTCATTCGTGCCCGCGGTCCGGGGCCGGGCCATGCGCGAGGCCGACCTGGTGATCACCCTGGGCAGGCGGCTGGATTTCCAGCTCGGCTACGGGTCGCCCGCGGTGTTCGCGCCCGACGCCCGATTCCTGCGCATCGGTACCTGTTTCGAAGAACTCGGCGAGAACCGCCGCGGCGATGTCGAGCTGCACGCCAGCACCGGGTCGGCGTTGGCGGCGCTGGCCTGGGCGGGCGCCACCCCCGATGCCCCGGATCGGGCCTGGATCGAGGACATGCAGCAGTCCAACACCAAGCGGGTGCGCAAGCTGGCCACCACGCTGGCCTCCCCGGACCTCGATCCGGCGGGCCGGATGTCGCCGAACTTCGTCGTCGGGGCGGTCAACGACCTGCTCTCGGACCGGTCGGTGGCGATCGCCGACGGGGGCGACATCCTGTCCTTCGCCCGGGTCGGCCTCAAACCCGTCGACTACCTGGACTGCGGCGCCCTCGGCTGCCTCGGGGTCGGCGTGCCGTTCGGGATCGCGGCGGCACTGCTGCGCCCGCAGGAACCGGTGATCGCCGTGATCGGTGACGGCAGCTTCGGATTCACCGGGGTCGAGGTGGACACCGCCGTCCGGCACAACGCCCGGGTGGTCTTCGTCGTGGTGAACAACGAGGCGTGGAACATCGAGCGTCACGACCAGGTCGACCGCTTCGACAACAACCTGGTGGGCGTGGACCTGCCGGGCTGCCGCTACGACCTGTTCGCGCAGAGCCTCGGCGCCCACGGTGAGCGGGTGGAGGATCCGGGTCAGCTGGCCGATGCGCTGAAACGCGCGATGGAGAACGCCCCGGCCGTCGTCGACGTCCTGGTCTCGCGCACCGCCAAGTCCCCCGACTATCTCGGTGGCCTGGCGCTGGTCCCGCCGCGCCATGCGGTCGGCCCGTGGAACGATGCCGAGGTCGCGCGCTACGCGCAGTGATCTTCGGGTTTCCGGGCAAGCTGCCCGCTGTTGTGTTCAGACAGCTACAGCCGCAAGGAAATTGGTGGTCAGGTTGTCACAGACGCTCTCGACATCAGGGAGGACGACTCCGAGGTTGTCGGGGAAGGCCGGACGCATGAGCATGTGAAAGACGATGGGGCCGAGCAGTTGCTGGACGAGCACCAGCACCGGTTGATCACGGACGCGTCCGGCTGCGATCTCCGTCTCGAACCAGGCGCCAACGGTTCCCAACATTCGCGGAACTGCGTGCCGGGTCAGGGATTGAACTGTGGCACTTTCTGGCCGCGAGTACACCTCGGCCAGCATCGCGGGGGTGACACGCGGTTCACGGCTGAGCGCCTGGGCCACGGTGCGGTAAAAGCCGTGCACTGTGGCGTAAAGATCGTCCTGCGCAGTGGCGAAGTAGCTTTCGATGTCGCGGACGGGACTGTACTGGTCGAACACCGCGCGTAGCAGTTCGTCCCGTCCGCCGAACACGGCGTGCAGGCTGAATACGGAGCAGGCGGCGTGTTCGGCGATGATGTCGAGCGTGGTCGCGGCCAGGCCGTTCTTGCTGATCAGCTGCGCGGCTGAGGCGAGTGCCCGCACCCGTACCGGGGGGCGGCCGCCGGGGTCGATGCCTGCGGCGCGGACAGCGGCGTCCAGAACAGTGCGGGATCCGCCCAGCCTGCGAATCAGCGTGCTGCGGGAGATGTGGGCTTCGGCGGCGATGGCGCTGACGGGGACATCGACGATGTCTCGGTTGAGTACGTCCGCGGCACGCACCGCGGCCTCGATCAACTCCGGCGCAACGGTCCGGACGGACGTGGAGCTGATGTTGCTACGTGACACAGAATCACCCTATCGCTGCATAACCGGCACGGAATTAAGCCAGTTGGTGGTTCAACTCAGGACGGCCGCATCCCGCAGTCGCGATTTGAGGCGTGCCACCCTGCGCAGCTGCCCGAAGATGTTGAACGAGCCCAGCATGGTGAGGCCCCCGATGAACGTCCGGAACGAGGGGTTGCCGCCGTGGACATCGAGTTCATGCAGACAGCCGACGACATAGAACGCTCCCGCGGTGAACAGGACGGCCGGTATCGCATAAGCCAGCGGCGACCGGGCGTCGGAGACCAATTCCTGCGCGTAGTCGAACTCATCCTGCGTCAGTGGCCGACGTTTGCGCACCTTGGCCAGTATCGCTTTGTGGGCGCCCAACTTCTCGCCGAGCACCGCCGACGTCCGCCGCTCCAGCCGACCGATGTAGACGAACGCGCACGCCGCGAAGATCAGCGCCAGCACCGCCAAGAGAATCGTGAGCGCACCCCACAGACCGAGATTCATTGCGCCCCTCCCTTGTTCTGGGTCACCGTCTCCGCTGTGGGAGCTACAACGTCACCGTCGTCCCACAGCATCAGCTGACGCACCGAGGCACGGGATCCGTAGGGCTGCAGCATCTGGCTGGCCGGGCGGGCCCGCACCCGCAGCGGCCACCAGAACCACCGGCCGAGCAGCGTGGCAATCGCCGGCGTCATGAACGAGCGCACGATCAGCGTGTCGAACAGCAATCCGAGGGCGATCGTGGTGCCGACCTGGCCGAGGACCCGCAGGTCGGCGAACACGAATGAGGCCATCGTCGCGGCGAACACCAGACCTGCTGAGGTCACGACGGAGCCGGAGCCGGCCATGGCCCGGATGATGCCGGTGTTGATGCCCGCGCCCAGTTCTTCCTTGAACCGCGAGACCAGCAGCAGGTTGTAGTCCGAGCCGACCGCCAACAGCAGAATGACAGCCAGTGCCAACACGATCCAGTACAGCTCGACACCGAAGATGTACTGCCAGATCAACACCGACAGCCCGAAGGATGCGCCCAACGACAAGGCGACCGTACCGACGATGGTCAGGGCGGCGATCATGCTGCGGGTGATGAACATCATGACCAGCAGGATCAGGCTGAGCGCTGCGACGCCGGCGATCAGCAGATCATATTTCGCACCGTCGGCGATGTCCTTGTAGGTGGCCGCGGTGCCTGCGAGGTATATCTTGGACCCCGCCAGCGGGGTGCCCTTGACGGCATCCTTTGCCGCGTGGCGTATCTGATCGATGTGCGCAATGCCTTCCGGCGTCGCGGGATCACCCTCGTGGGTGATGATCATCCGGGCTGCCTTGCCGTCGGGCGAGAGGAACAACTTGACCCCGCGCAGGAATTCAGGGTTGGTGAAGACCTCCGGCGGCAGGTAGAACGAGTCATCGGTTTTGGCCGCATCGAACGCCTGGCCCATCGCGGCCGCGTTGTCCAACCCGTCGGCGGTCTGGTCGTTCTGCCCGGAGGTGGTCGAATGATTCGACATGATCAGTTCCCGGTTTCGTTCCTGATTGGCGATCTGAGGCGGGAACATTGCGAGCAGCTTGGGTTGCAGCGCATCGAGTTTGGCGATACTTCCCGATACGTCACTCAGACCCGAGGTCAGCGCGTCGATACCGTCGATGGCATCGAATATCGACCGCAACGCGGCGCAGGCCGGGATGTCGAAGCAGTGCGGCTCCCAGTAGAAGTAGTTGCGAATCGGCCGGAAGAAGTCATCGAAATCGGCGATCTTGCGTTGCAGGTCCTTCGTGGTCTCGATCGTCCGAGCGAACGCTTCGGCTTGCTCATTGGTGATCGCGGCCGACTGCTGCTGCAGCGCATACTGCTGGCGCAGGATATTGATCGAATCGTTGATCACATCAACCTGTTTGAGAAGCTCGTCGGCCTGTCCCTCTTGGAAGGGCAGGTTCAGGAACTGGGTGACGCTGCCCGCGCTGATCTGGAACGGGATGGACGTATGCTCCAGCGGCGTGCCCTCCGGCCGGGTGATCGACTGCACCTCGGCGATCCCGTCGGTATGGAAGATCTCCTTGGCCACCCGCTCCAACAGGATCATGCCCGTCGCGTTACGCATGTCGTGGTCGGCTTCGATCATCAGCAACTCGGGGTTGAGGCGTGCCGGGGAAAAGTGCCGCTCCGCGGCGGCATAGCCGAGATTGGCCGGGGCGCTCGCCGGCATGTACGGGCGGGTGTCGTAGCTGGTGGTGTACCCAGGCAGGGCCAAAAGGCCGATGAGCGCCACAGCGATCGTGGCCACCAGCACGGGGCCGGGCCAGCGCACGATGGCGGTGCCGATCCGCCGCCAGCCCTGGGTTTTCATTTCCCGGGCGGGGTCGAACAACCCGAAGTGGCGGCCGACCGCGATCACCGACGGCCCCAAGGTCAGCGCGGCCAGCACCGCGACAAGGACGCCGATCGCGGCGGGAATACCAAGGGTCTGGAAGTACGGGAGCCGGGTGAAGTGCAGGCAGAACACCGCACCGGCGATCGTCAGGCCCGACCCGAGGATGATGTGGGCGGTGCCGTGGTACATCGTGTTGAACGCCGTGACCCGGTCCTGACCGTCGTGGCGGGCTTCGTGGAACCGGCCCAGCAGGAAGATCGCGTAGTCGGTACCGGCGGCGATCACCAGCAGCGTCAGGAGATTCGTCGAATACGTCGACAGTTCGATCGCGCCGGCGTTGGCCAGCACCGCGACGACCCCGCGCGAGGCGGTCAGTTCGATCATCACCGTGAACAGCACCAGAATCGCGGTGGTGATGCGGCGGTACAGCCACAACAACATCACGATGATCACTCCGATGGTGATCAGGGTGGTCTTCCAGGTGCCGTCACTGCCGACCTCGAACTGATCGGTGACCAGTGGCGCGGCACCGGTGACGTACGCCCGTACGCCCGGTGGCGCCGGCGTGTCATCGACGATGTCGCGCACCGAGTCCACGGATTCGTTGGCCAGCGACTCACCCTGGTTGCCGGCCAGGTACACCTGTACCAGGGCGGCCTTGCCGTCGGAGCTCTGCGATCCGGCTGCGGTCAACGGATCGCCCCAGAAATCCTGCACGTGCTCAACGTGTTTGGTGTCGCGGTTGAGTTTGTCGACCAGGCCGTCGTAGTAGTGGTGCGCGTCGGCGCCCAGTGGTTGGTCACCCTCCAGGACGATCATCGCCGAACTGTCCGAGCTGAACTCGTCGAACACCTTGCCGATGCGTTTGGCGGCCTGCAGCGACGGTGCGTCCTGCGGGCTCAACGATGCGTTGTGGGCTTCGGCCACCGTTTCCAACTGCGGCACAAAGACGTTCGTCACCATCGCGACGGCCAGCCAGAAGAACACGATCGCGGCGGAGAACCGTCGCAGCAAGTCCGGAACGCGGGTCATCCGGACTTGTCCAGACAGTGGGTGAAGGCGTGCACAGTGTTCACTGTTCTCTCGTCTTTGACCTCGTTGTCGATCGTGATGCGACAGCCGATCGAGTCACTGTCCCCTTTGGCCGCAACATTCACGGCGATAGCGGGTTTCGTGGTGGAGGCGTCATAGGACCAGGGCAGCGCGACGTCGTCGACCCGCTGCGGTTGGGCATCGACGTCCAGGTAGGAAATGGTGGCCACCGTGCCCGGCGGACCGAACACCTCGATGAGCACCCGCTTGGGGTCGAACGGCTCGGCGTTGTCCATGATCCCGGTGGGGGTTGATATGACGTCGCGGGACGCGAAGATGCCGTGCAGGCGATACACCGTGAAGCTCGACAGCGCGATCACGGCCACCGCCACCAACACCATCCAGTTGCGGCCCAGGCGGCGTGCGATCGAAACCCTGTGCCCGCCTTGCCTATTCACGCCCACGCACCGCGGATGCCGATTCCGTTCACCGAACTCGCCCCGTCGAGAGGTGTGACATGCGGATAAACATAGACTGCATTACAGCTGCAATCAAGTGCTGTGTCAGACCGCGGCGACGCTCACCCATCACGCGCGTCGGGAGACAGCCCCGCGACCGGATCCGTGCACCGTGCCCCATAATGGTTTGTGGATCCAGAAGACACTCGACGTCGTTCCCGCGAGGAGGCAATCCGTGAGCCTGCCTAGTGACGGTGCGTTCTCGGCGCTCACGGCCCTGCCGCCGCGGGATTCCAGTGCGCTGGTCCGCACGGTCCGCGACCGGCTGCGGTTGGCCATCGTGCTGGAGGAGATCCCGCCTGGGGTCCGGCTCAACCAGGTCCAGGTGGCCGAACAACTCGGCGTCAGCCGGATGCCGGTGCGCGCGGCGGCCGCCGAACTGGTGTCCGAGGGGCTGCTGGAACCGCTGGCCTCCGGTGGCGTCGCGGTCCGGTCGTTGTCCAAGCGCGACGTGCAGGCCGCCTATGAGGTGCGCGAGGCCCTCGAGGCCAAGGCCGTGCGGGACGTGGCGCTGGCCCGCCCGCAGGCCGGTCTCGACAAACTGTTCGCCATCCTGGCGCGCCATGACGACCTCGGCGGGGCCAACGACACCCGGGCACTGCTCGACCTCGACCGTGACTTCCACGGAACGATTCTCGAGTCGACCGACAACCCGTACTTCAGCCGGGCGATGGTCCCGATGTGGGCGGTGGTGGAGCGCGCGATGGTCGGCATGCTGCGCACCATCCCCGACATGTTCGACGTGGCCTGGCGCCAGCACCGCGAGATCACCGAAGCGTTGGCCGCCGGCGACGCCGACACCGCCGAGCGCGTGGCCCGGCAGCACATCACCGACGCCGCGCGCCGGTTCGCCGAGGCCATGCCGGAGTGAGGGCACTCAGGTTTCCGGATCCGATGGACGCCGGCTCCGACGACGGTGATCCGCGGGTCGGCGGGCAGCCCGGCGGCGGTGCTAGCGTAAGGGTCGCGAGGTGCCCCGCGAACCGTGTACCCACAGGGTTCAGCGGGGGTAACGAGGGAAGCCGGTGAGACTCCGGCACAGGCCCGCTACGGTGTTCCGAGGATCGCTCGGTCAGTCCGAATACCGGCCCCGCATGCCCAACACCCGTTGGCAGTGACGAGCGGAGCCTCCCATGTTGCCTCTATATCCCTTCCCTGCCGTCGTCGGCGGCGATCCCGACGCGCCCGGCGGTCTCGACGATATGGCGCTGGCCCTGGTGCTCAGCGCCATCGACCCCGGCATCGGCGGTGTGCTGGTCCGCGGCGAGAAGGGCACCGCGAAGTCGACGCTGGTCCGCGCCCTCACCCGGGTGCTGCCCGATATCCGGGTCATCGGCGGCGACCGGTTCTCCACCGATCCCGCCGAGCCGGAACCGCTGTCCCCGGACGCGCCGTTCGGTCCGGACGCCGCGATCGAAACCCGCCCGGTCCGGCTGGTGGAGCTGCCCGTCGGGGCCACCGAGGACCGGGTGGCCGGGTCGATCCAACTCGAACGGGCGCTCAGCGACGGCGCCGTGCACTACGAACCGGGGCTGCTGGCCAAGGCGCACCGCGGCATCCTCTACGTCGACGAGGTCAACCTGCTGCACGACCATTTGGTCGACCTGCTGCTCGACGCCGCCGCGATGGGTCGGCTCACCGTGGAACGCGACGGCATCTCGGTCACCCACGCGGCGCGGTTCGTCCTGGTCGGGACGATGAACCCGGAGGAGGGGGAACTGCGTCCCCAGCTGCTGGACCGGTTCGGCCTCAGCGTCGAGGTGGCCGCCCCGCGCGATCCCGCCCAGCGCGCCGAGGTGGTGCGCAGGCGGCTGCTGTTCGATGCGGATCCGGCGGCGTTCTGCGCCGGCTACGCCGCGGCCGAACAACGCCTGCGGGACCGCATTCACCAAGCCCAACAGCACCTTTCCCGGGTAGAACTCGACGACGCGACGCTGCTGCGGATCGCCGAGGTGTGCTCGGCGTTCGGCGTCGACGGGATGCGGGCCGATATCGTCACCGCGCGGACCGCCGCGGCGCACGCCGCGTGGGCCGGCCGCGACGGGGTCACCGTGGACGATGTCCGGGCCGCGGCCCGGCTGGCGCTGCCGCACCGGCGCAGGCGCAACCCGTTCGATCAGCCCGGCCTCGACGAGAGCGAACTCGACGAACTGCTGCCCCCGTCAGACGATTCCGACCCGGACCCGGATCCCGATCCGGACGGGCCCGACGGCGAGGGCCCGCCCGAGCCGGACGCGCCCCCTCCCGGCGGCGACACCGACGGCGCGCAGTCGCCCGGCCCGAAGGACAGCCCGGCACCGACGGGCGCCGGTGACCCGTACCGGACCCGGCTGTTCACCGTGGCCGGGGTGGGTGACGGGCAGGCCGGCAGGCGCAGCCGGGCCCGCACCTCGACGGGCCGGCGCATCGGGGCCACCGCCTCGCCGACCGCGGGCACCGGGATCCATCTGGTCGAGACCGTGCGGGCCGCGGCCCCCCATCAGTCCGCAAGGGGGCGCACCGACGGCCGGGTGCTGCTGCGCGCCCAGGATGTGCGACGCGCGGTCCGGGAGGGCCGCGAAGCCAATCTGGTGCTGTTCGTCGTGGACACGTCCGGTTCGATGGCGGCCAGGGAGCGGATGCGTCAGGTGAAGACCGCGGTCCTGTCCCTGCTGCTCGACGCGTACCGCAGACGAGATCGCGTCGGGCTGGTCACCTTCCGCGACCGCGGCGCCGAGATCGCCCTCCCGCCAACCCGTTCGGTCGATGTGGCGGCCAAAAGGCTGGCCGACCTGCCGACCGGTGGGCGCACCCCGCTGGCCGAGGGGCTCATCGAGGCGGCCGAGCTGATCCGCCGCGAACGGCTCCGCGACCCGGGCCGGCGACCGCTGCTCGTGCTGGTCACCGACGGCCGCGCCACGGCGGGCCCCGACCCGGTCGGCCGGGCCCACCACATCGCGGCGGGCCTGGCCGCCCAGCATCTCAGCGCCATCGTGGTGGACTGCGAAAGCGGCCGGATGCGACTCGGTCTGGCCGCCGAGCTGGCCGACCACCTCGGCGCCGACCATGTCCCGCTGTCGCACGTCAGTGCCGAGGCGCTGACCGATATCGTCCGGCACGCCACGAGGAAAGGGGCCGCCTGATGCCACAGGGCCAACCATCGGTCGTACCCGACGACCGGCTCACCACCCGCCAGCGCCGCAACCGGCCCCTGCTGATCGTGCACACCGGTGACGGCAAGGGAAAGTCGACCGCGGCCTTCGGTCTGGCGTTGCGCGGCTGGAATCAGGGCTTCCGGATCGGGGTGTTCCAGTTCGTGAAGTCCGCCAAATGGCGCATCGGGGAACAGGCCGTGCTGGAACGGCTGGGCGCCCTGCACACCGAGACCGGTGAGGGCGGCCCGGTCGAATGGCACAAGATGGGGTCGGGCTGGTCGTGGAGCCGCAAGGCCGGCAGTGAAACCGACCATGCCGAGGCGGCCGCGGCCGGCTGGGCCGAGATCAAACGCCGGCTGGCCGAGCAGACGCACGACCTGTATGTGCTCGACGAGTTCACCTACCCGATCAACTGGGGTTGGGTGGATGTGGCCGACGTCGTCGACACCCTGGCCGCCCGGCCCGGCCACCAGCACGTCGTGATCACCGGCCGCAGAGCCGATCCCGCGCTGACCGAGGTCGCCGACCTGGTCACCGAGATGGGCAAGGTGAAGCATCCGATGGACGCGGGCCAGAAAGGCCAGCGGGGCATCGAATGGTAGCCACCGCGCTGCCGCGGCTGATCATCGCGGCACCGGCATCCGGGCACGGCAAGACGACGCTGGCGACCGGTTTGATGGCGGCGCTGGCCGCCAGGGGTCTTGCGGTGTCCGGTCACAAGGTCGGGCCGGATTTCATCGACCCGGGCTATCACGCCATGGCCACCGGGCGGCCCGGCCGTAACCTCGATCCGTTCCTGGTCGGCGAGCGGCGCATCGGGCCGCTGCTGCTGCACGGCGCCGCCCGCGCCGATATCGCCGTGATCGAGGGCGTCATGGGACTTTTCGACGGCCGGCTCGGCGCCGCGGGCGAGGCGTCGACCGCGCATGTCGCGGCGCTGACGAATACGCCGGTGGTGCTGGTCGTCGACATCTCCCACGCATCGCGCACCCATGCCGCGGTGGTCGCGGGGCTGGCCGCTTTCGATCCGGACGTACAGATCGCAGGCGTCATCCTGAACAAGGCCCGTACCGGCAGGCACGCCGACGAGGTGCGTGATGCGCTGGCCCCCAGCGGGATACCGGTCCTCGGTGCGCTTCCCCGGGATGACGACGCCGAAACCCCTTCCCGTCACCTGGGTCTGGTGCCTGCGGCCGAGCGCGCCGAGTCGGCGGCCACCGTGGCGCGGATGGCCGGCATCGTCGACGGGCACGTCGACCTCGATGCGGTGCTCGACATCGCCCGGCGGGCGCCCGATCTGCCAGGGGCCGCGTGGAATCCGGCGACCGAGGTGGGTGCCGCGTCGGCGGCCCTGCCGGTGGTCGCGGTCGCCGGCGGCCGGGCCTTCACCTTCCGTTACGCCGAGACCGATGAACTGTTGCGGGCCGCGGGCTGCGATCTCGTCGAGTTCGATCCGCTGACCGATGCGGCGCTGCCGCCGCACACCGCCGGGATCTACCTCGGCGGCGGGTTTCCCGAGGTGCACGCCGCCGAACTGGGCGGTAACGCACCGCTGCTCGCCGAGCTGCGGGCGGCCATCGCCGACGGGGTGCCCACGGTCGCCGAATGCGCCGGCCTGACCTACCTGTGCCGCACCCTCGACGGCACCCCGATGATCGGGGCCGTGCCGGCCACCGCGGAGATGACGCCGCGCCTGACCCTCGGCTACCGGACCGCGGTCAGCCCGTCCGACACCCTGCTAACCACGGCAGGCCAGCAGGTGACCGGGCACGAGTTCCATCGCACCAGGGTCACGGTCACGCCCACGGCGGGCCCGCTCACCGCGGCGTGGGAAACCCCCACCGGCGGCGACGGTTTCGCGGGTCCGGCGCTGCACGCGGCGTATCTGCACACCCACTGGGCCGGGCATCCCACGCTGGCGCAGCGGTTCGCCGATGCCGTCCATCGCCATGCCGGGCCGGCTCGCCCCCGGCCCGCCTCGCCGGAGATCGCCGCGGCCACCGAGCCGCTATGAGTTCATCAGAGGGTGAGGACGCGTCCCGCGATCACCAGGTGCACCTCATCGCACACGGCGGCGACCCGCTGGTTGATCGTGCCGAGCAGGTCCCGGAACAGCACCCCCGACCGGTGCGCGGGCACCACACCGAGACCGACCTCATTGGTCACCACCACCGCGTCGGGCCTGCCGGTCAGCGCATCGCACAACGCATCCAGGCGTGGGCCGATCGCGGCGGCCGCATCGGCCGTGGCGGCATCCCACAGCCCTTCGCGGTCCATGACGCCGACCATCCAGGTGCCCAGGCAGTCGAGCAGGACCGGCCCGTCGGCGCCGGCCACGGCGGCCGCGACATCGACGGTCTCCACGGTCACCCAGTGCGCAGGCCGCCGCGACCGGTGCAGCGCGACCCGGGCATCCCAATCGGCGTCGCTGCCGTCGGCCGGGCGTCCCGGTGCGATGTAGGTGACCGTCCCGGCGGCGGGGACCAACCCTTCGGCGTGGCGGGATTTCCCCGACCGGACGCCACCGGTGACCAGGATCCGCATGCTGCCATGGTAGGCGGAGGACGCCGGTGAACCGAATGACCGCCCGCGGCGCCGGGCTGCTGGCGGGCTTCGCCGCCGACCGGATTCTGGGTGACCCCCGGCGTTTTCACCCGGTCGCCGGGTTCGGCCGCACCGCCGCGTGGCTGGAGCGGGCGATGTACGCCGACCGGCGCGGCCGTGGCGTGGCCTACGTGGTGCTGCTGGTCGGCGGTAGCACGCTGGCGGCGGGCGCGGTGCAGCGTCGGCTCACGGGGCCCGCCGCCACCGCTGCGGGCACGGCGGCGGTGACCTGGGCGGTGCTCGGCGGACGGTCGCTGGAACGCGAGGCGGCGGCGGTGTCCGACCTGTTGACCGCCGACGACCTCGACGGGGCCCGGCGCCACCTGCGCCGCCTGGTCGGCCGCGACACCGCGACCCTGAGCCCGAACGAGATCGCCCGCGCGGTCATCGAATCGGTCGCCGAGAACACCAGCGATGCCGTGGTCGGTTCGCTGGTGTGGGGCGCCGCGGCGGGCATCCCCGGTCTGGTCGCGCACCGCGCCGCCAACACCCTGGACGCCATGGTCGGCCACCACAATCCACGTTATGAGCATTTCGGTTGGGCCGCAGCACGTTTCGACGACCTCATCGGCCTCCCCGGGGCCAGGGCGGCCGGGCTGCTCACGGCGCTGCTCGGACCCGATCCGGCCGCGGCGATCCGGGCCTGGCGGCGCGACGCGGCCGGTCATCCCAGCCCGAACGCGGGCGTGATCGAAGCCGGTTTCGCCGGCGCGCTCGGTATCCGGTTGGGCGGCACCAACACCTACTACGGCAACCGGGTCGAACACCGGGCACTGATGGGTGACGGCCGGGCCCCCGAGCCCGCCGACATCGGGCGCACCGCCCGGCTGGCCAGGCGGGTGGGCTGGGGTACGGCGCTGGCCGCCGCCGCGGTGTGCCTAGCCCGCGGTCGGTGCGCCCAATGAGCGCACCCACGCCACGGCCTCCTCGACCGTATCGACCACCGGCACGTCACCGGGCACGCTCGGGCGCGCGACGATCACGACCGGCAACCCCAGCTCCTGGGCCGCCAGCATCTTCGGCCAGGTGTACTCACCACCGGAATCCTTGGTGACCAGCACATCTGCCCGGTGATCGCGAAGCAGCCGCAGCTCGTCGGCCAGTTCGTAGGGGCCCCGGTCGTTGACCACTTGCCAGCCCCCGGGAAGCTCGAAGTCGGGCCGATCGACGACGCGGGCCAGCACGGCACGGTCGTTGAGCGCGGGAACGAACTGGGCGAGCTGCTGGCGACCGACGGTGAGCACCGGGCGGTGCCCGCACCGGGCCGCCTGCGCCGCCTGCGCGTGGGTGTCCACCCACTGCCACGAGGGCTTCGAACGGTCGGCCCAGCCGGGGCGCTGCAGCCGCAGCAGGGGCCAGCGGCGCCGGCCGGTGGTGCACGCGCTCACCGCGTGCTGTGACATGGTGACGGCGAACGGGTGGGTGGCGTCGACGACGGCGTCGTAGTCGGCGAGCGCGGCCCGCAGGCCCTCGACCCCGCCGAAGCCCCCGATCCGGGCCGGACCTGCCGGCATCCGGGGCCGCGCGACCCGCCCGGCCAGCGAACTCATCACGTCGACCCCGTCGTCGACCAGGCGGGCCGCCAGCGCCCTGGCCTCCGACGTTCCGCCGAGCAGCAGGATCCGGGTCACGGCGCCCCCGGCGCCAGGAACGGCAGACCGGTGGGTCCGCGGTCGATCAGCTCCGACAGCGCGTCGAGGTCGAGATGGCGCTCGACCAGGTCGCCCAACAGGTCCAGGCGGCGCTCGCGCGCGTCCGGGAAGGACACCTCCGACGGTGCCAGGCCGAGGGTTTCGGCCAGGAAGGCCGCGCGCAGCGCATCGCCCTCCAGCGAGCCGTGCCACATGGTGCCGAACACCGGCCCGGTGCGGGCCCCGCCGAGAAACTCCTCGGCCCCGCACCCGCGGGTGATCCGGCCGTGGTGGATCTCGTAGCCCGATGCCGCGACGCCGAGCCCACGCCCGTGCGGCAGCCGCAGCACCTTCGACGCCGCGAAGGTGGTCTCGACGTCGAGCAGGCCGAGCCCGTCGACCTCGGCGACCGCTCCCTCGACACCGTCGGGATCGCGGATCACCCGGCCCAGCATCTGGAACCCGCCACAGATCCCCAGCACCGGCCTGCCCGCCGCGACGTGGGCGGCGATCGCGGTGTCCAGGCCGCGGGAGCGCAGCCACCCCAGATCGGCGATGGTGGCGCGAGTCCCGGGCAGCACCACCAGGTCGGCGTCGCCCAGTGCGCGTGGGTCGGAGACGAACACGACGTCGAGGCCGGGTTCGAGTCCCAGCGCGTCGACATCGGTGAAGTTGCTGATCCGCGGCAGCCGGATCACCGCCACCCGGCGTGCACCGGTGTCCGCCGAGCGCCGGCCCGCCAGATCCAGCGCGTCCTCGGAGTCCAGCCACACATCGGGACGCCACGGCAGGGTTCCATAGACCCGGCGGCCGGTGACGCGTTCGAGGTCGCGCAGCCCGGGGGCCAGCAGGTCGAGGTCGCCGCGGAACTTGTTGACCACAAAGCCGGCCACCAGTGCCTGGTCCTCGGCCGCCAGCAGCGCCACCGTGCCGAGGAAGGCCGCGAACACCCCGCCGCGGTCGATGTCACCCACCACCACGGTCGGCAACCCGGCATGCCGCGCCAGCCCCATGTTCACGTAATCGCCTGCCCGCAGGTTGATTTCGGCTGGGCTGCCCGCCCCTTCGGCGATCACCACATCGTAGCGGGAGGCCAGGTCGTCGAAGGCGGCGTGGGCGGCGGACCCGAGTTCGCGCCTGCCCTCGAACCAGTCCGCCGAGGCGAGCTCGCCCCAGGGGCGGCCCATCAGCACCACGTGGCTGCGCCGGTCGCTGCCCGGTTTGAGCAGCACCGGGTTCATCGCGGCCTCGGGTGTCGCGCGGGCCGCGCGGGCCTGCACCCATTGTGCGCGGCCGATTTCCACGCCCGTACCGTCGGGCCCGGCGCACACCATCGAGTTGTTGGACATGTTCTGCGCCTTGTAGGGCGCCACCTTGACACCGCGCCGGGCCAGCGCCCGGCACAGGCCGGTGGTGACCGCGCTCTTGCCCGCATCGCTTGTGGTGCCCGCGACCAGCAGGCCGGCCATCAGTTCTTCCTCAGCAGAAAGAGATCCATCACCCAGCCGGCTTCGGTCTTCGCCTCGGCGCGGGCCGCCGTGATCGGCTCCAGCACCTCGCCGAGCCTGCCGGTGACGAGGCGTTCCCCGGCCGCCCCCAGATTCGCACCCCACCAGATCGTCCAGTCCGCAAGCCCGGTCAGGTCGAGCCGCTCGGGCGGCGGGTTGAGCATCGCGATGATGTTGTCCTGCCCGGCCGCGACGGCTTCCTGCAGCCGCCGTCCGGTGGTGATGTGCACGGGCCTGCCGACCTCGTGCAGCACGATGCGGTGCCGGGCGGCGAGCAGTTGCGGCGCACTGACCCCGGGCAGCACGTCGAAGGTCAGCGCGACGCCGAGGGCGCGGATCTTCTCGACGATCCGGATGGTCGAGTCGTACAGCGACGGGTCGCCCCAGACCAGGAATGCCGCGGTCCCGCCGCGCCGCGCGAGGATATCGGCATAGGCCTGGGCCCGCGCCTCATGCCAATCGGCCACCGCCCCTTGGTAACCGGTGTTGCTGAGGCTCGCCGAGCGGTCCCGTTGCGGGTCGGGCACCACCACGATCTCGGCAGGCCCGGCCGGGCCGGGACAGGCGGCCACGATCTGGCGCCGCAGCTCGAGCAGCCCGTCGGCGCGCTCGCCGTCGCCCTTGTCGGCGGCCAGGACGTAGTCGACGGCCCGCAGCGCGTCGGCCACCTCAGGGGTCACCTGCCGCGGCCCCATTCCGACGCCGAGCACCCTGATCCGGACCGGCCCGCTCATCTCAGCGGTCCTCCAGGTCGCCCTCGACCTCGAGGTAGGCCTGTTGCAGGGCGGCGAGGGTCTCGGGCGACGGCTCGGCCCACAATCCCCGGTCGGCCGCCTCGTGCAGCCGCTCCACGATGCCGTGCAGCGCCCACGGATTGGAGGTGTTGAGGAACTCCCGGGTGGCGGGGTCGAGCACGTATTCCTGCGCGAGCTTCTCGTACATCCAGTCGTGGACGACGCCAGCGGTGGCGTCGAACCCGAACAGGTAGTCCACGGTCGCGGCCAGCTCGAAGGCACCCTTGTAACCGTGCCTGCGCATCGCGGTGATCCAGCGCGGATTGACCACCCTGGCCCGGAACACCCGCGCGGTCTCCTCGGCCAGCGTCCTGGTCCGGACCGCGTCCGGCGTGGTCGAGTCCCCCACATAGGCTTTGGGGTCGGACCCGGTGAGCGCCCGGATGGTCGCCACCATGCCGCCGTGGTACTGGAAATAGTCGTCGCTGTCGGCGATATCGTGCTCGCGGGTGTCGATGTTCTTGGCCGCCACCTTGATCCGCGCATAGTTGGTGCGCATGTCCTCGGCCGCCGCCACCCCGTTCAGCCCCCGCCCGTAGGCGAATCCGCCCCACGCGGTGTACACCTCGGCCAGGTCGTTGTCGTCGCGCCAGGTGCGCGCCTCGATCACCTGGAGGATCCCGGCACCGTAGGACCCCGGTTTGGAACCGAAAACCCGGGTGGTGGCCCGCCGCTCGTCACCGTGCTCGGCGATGTCGGCGCGGGCGTGCGCGGCGACGAAGTTCTGTTCGTCGGGCTCGTCCAGGGTCGCCACCATCCGGACCGCATCGTCGAGCATGCCGACGACGTGCGGGAAGGCGTCCCGGAAGAATCCGGAGATCCGCACCGTGACGTCGATGCGCGGGCGCCCGAGTTCCTCCAGCGAAACCAGCTCGAGGCGGCTCACCCGGCGCGAGGCCTCATCCCATTCCGGCCGAACACCTAGCAGCGCAAGCACTTCGGCGATGTCGTCGCCCGAGGTCCGCATGGCGCTGGTACCCCACACCGACAGCCCGACCGATTCCGGGTAGCCGCCGGTGTCGTCGAGGTAGCGCGCCACCAGGGATTCGGCCATGGCCTGGCCGGTCTGCCAGGCCAGCCGCGACGGCACCGCCCTCGGGTCGACGGTGTAGAAGTTCCGGCCGGTGGGCAGCACGTTGACCAGGCCGCGCAGCGGCGAACCCGACGGTCCGGGGCGCACGAAACCGCCCGCGAGGGCGTGGATCACGGCGTCGAGTTCACCGGCCGTTCCGGACAGCCGGGGGACCACCTCGGTGGCGGCGAACCGCAGCACCTGCCGCACGTTCGGGTCGGGGTGCAGCGTGTCGGCCACCGCCGCATCCCAGCCCGCGGCCTCCATCTGCTCGACGAGTTGGCGTGCCCGGGTTTCGATCTCGTCGACCGCGGTGGTCTCGGCGCCGTCCTTGAGGCCGAGCGCGGTACGCAGCCCCGGCACCGCGCGGTCCTGACCGCCCCATACCTGCGCGGCGCGCAGGATGGCCAGCACCAGGTTGACCCGCGGCTCCCCGACCGGTGCGCCGCCCAGCACGTGCAGGCCGTCGCGGATCTGGGCGTCCTTGATCTCACACAGCCAGCCGTCGACGTGCAGCAGGAAGTCGTCGAACTCCTCGTCGTCGGGCCGGTCGTCGAGCCCGAGGTCGCGGTGCATCTCGGCGGCCCGCATCAGATTCCAGATCTCACCCCGGATGGCGGGCAGTTTCGCCGGATCCATCGAGGCGATGTTGCCGTACTCGTCGAGCAGTTGCTCCAACCGGGCGATGTCACCGTAGCTTTCGGCCCTGGCCATCGGCGGGATCAGGTGATCCACGATGGTGGCGTGGGCCCGCCGTTTGGCCTGCGCCCCCTCGCCGGGATCGTTGACCAGGAACGGGTAGATCAGCGGCAGCCCGCCGATCGTCGCATCGGCCGCACACGCCGCGGACAGGGCGGCGTTCTTGCCCGGCAGCCATTCCATCGAGCCGTGCTTGCCCAGGTGCACGACCGCATGCGCACCGAAACCGTGCTCGAGCCAACGGTATGCGGCCAGATAGTGGTGGCTCGGCGGCAGGTCGGGATCGTGGTAGATGGCCACCGGGTTCTCACCGAAACCGCGCGGCGGCTGGATCATCAGCACCAGGTTGCCCGACCGCAGCGCCGCCAGCACGATCTCGCCCGCCTCGTTGACGAACAGCCCGCCCGGCGCCGCGCCCCAGGTGGCGGTCATCGCGTCGCGCAGGTCCGCGGGCAGGTCCGCCGTCCACCGCGCGTACTGCTCGGCGCCGACCGTCACCTGGGCATCGGTCAGCTGCGTCGAGGTCAGCCAGTCGGCGTCCTGTCCGCCGGCTTCGATCAGGGTGTGGATCAGCCGGTCACCGGCCTCGGTCTCGTCCTCGATGCCGAGGACGCCGAATCCGTCGCCGATGTCGTAGCCCGCATCGGCCAGCCGCCGCAGCAGCCGCACCGCCGACGCCGGGGTGTCGAGGCCGACGGCGTTACCGACCCGGGAATGTTTGGTCGGGTAAGCCGAGAGGACCAGGGCCAACTTCTTGTCGCCGTTGGGGATTCGGCGCAGCCGCGCATGGTTGACCGCGATCCCCGCGACCCTGGCGCACCGTTCGGCGTCGGACACGTAGTGCGGAAGGCCGTCGGCGTCGATCTCCTTGAAGGAGAACGGTGCCGTGATGATCCTGCCGTCGAACTCCGGAATCGCGACCTGCGTCGCGGAATCCAGCGGCGTCACGCCGTCGTCGTTGGCCTCCCACTCGGCACGCGATGAGGTCAGGCAAAGTCCCTGCAGCACAGGAATGTCCAGCGCGGCAATCCGCTCGATGTCCCATCCCGCATCGTCCTCGCCGGCCCCGGCTCCGGCCGGCATCGCCCCGCCAGCCGCGAGCATGGTGACGATCAGCGCGTCGAACGACCCCAAGGTGTCGTAGAGGTCCTGGGGGGCCTTGCGCAACGACGAGGCGAATACCGGTGCGCCGACCGCCTGCCCGGTCCGGTCGATCGCGTCGACGAGCGCGTGCGCGAATGCGGCGTTGCCGCTGACCTCGTGGGCCCGGTAGTAGAGCACCCCGATGCGTGGGGTGGTGTCGTCGGCGGGTGCCGCGGTGTCGCGCCCCGGCCGCTGCCCGAGTCCCCATTCCGGGATGATCGCGGGCGCATCGAAGCCCTGCCCGGTCAGCAGCACGGTGTCGCAGAGGAAGGCGTGCAGCTGGGCGAGGTTGCCCGGCCCGCCCTCGGCCAGGTACTGGTGTGCCTGGGCGGCCACGCCGATGGCCACCGTCGACTGCTCCATCAGCTCCGCGCTGGGTTGCCGCTCACCGCCCAGCACGACCAGCGGCAGGCCGGTGGCCCGGACCGCGGCCAGCTCCTGCTCGATCTCGGCCGAGGATCCCAGCACCCGCAGCACCACCAGGTCGGCGTGCGCCAGCACGGGCTCGATGTCCTGGCGCGCGGGATTGCCCAGATCGAAGGCCGCACCGCTGGCCCGTGCGGACAGCAGGTCGGTGTCGGAGGTGGACAGCAGCGCGACCCGGTGCGCGGTCATTGATTCAGTCATCGACGATTCCTTCTCGGGGTTCTCGCCCCTCATGGACAGGAATCCCGTGGCCAGTATCTGGCTGCGGGCCGGGCGGCCCTCACAGTGGCGGAACCGCCCCGGAATCGCACCGGGTTCCTTTGCCACGAGACGTAGCCGGTAAGTCTAGTGCAACGCCGTGCCGGCCCTACCCCGCGGATCCGACCTGGCCGGCCGCGCTGTGCACGCCGATCAGGTACTGATAGGCCGGGGCGTTCACACTGTTCAGCTTGATTTCGTCGGTGCTGAGTTCCCGGCGCACCTTGGCGGGCACGCCGGCCACCAACGACCTGGGCGGCACGGTCAGCCCCTGCGGAACCACCGCTCCAGGGGCGATCAGCGACCCGGCGCCGATCCGCGCGCCGTTGCCGATGATGGCACCCATCCCGATCAGGCAGCCGTCCTCGATGGTGCATCCGTGCACCACGGCATTGTGGCCGACGGTCACCTCCGCCCCGATCGTCACCGGAAATCCGGGATCGGCATGGACCGTGGCGCCGTCCTGGACGTTGGAACCCCGACCCACCTCGATGCCGTCGAACTCGGCACGCAGGGTGGCCGAGTACCAGACGCTGGCCTTGGCGGCGAGGGTCACGTTGCCGATCACCGCCGCATTGGGGGCGACCCAGCTCTCGGGGTCCAGGCGGGGCGTGTGGCCCTCCAGGGCCAGAATCAGCGGCTCAGACATTCGCTCATTGTGCCCAACCACCTGGTCGATCGTTCATGCCGCCGCACCCGACCCACGTAATGTGGACGGATCACAGCCTAGGAGTGTCCATGCGAATCGCCCTGTTCGCGACCTGCCTGGCGGATGCGCTCTTCCCACCCGCCGCGATCGCCACGGTGCAGCTGCTCGAGCGGCTGGGCCATGAAGTCTCCTTCCCGCCCGGCCAAACCTGCTGCGGCCAAATGCATATCAACACCGGTTATCTCGACGAGGCGGTCCCGGTGGTGCGCAACCACGTCGAGGCGTTCGAAGACTCCGGGTGCGATGCGGTGGTGGCGCCGTCCGGGTCGTGTGTCGGTTCGGTGCGCCACCAGCACGCCATGGTGGCCCGCAGGGCCGGTGACGAGGCGCTGGCCGTCCGGGCCGAGGCGGTCGCGGCCAGGACCTACGAACTGTCGGAATTGCTGGTCGATGTGCTCGGCATCGACGACGTCGGCGCCTACTACCCGCACCGCGTCACCTATCACCCCACCTGCCACTCGCTGCGGATGCTCGGTGTCGGCGACAAACCGTTGCGCCTGCTGCGCAATGTGCGGGGGCTGACCCTGGTGGAACTGCCCGCCGCCGAATCCTGCTGCGGGTTCGGTGGAACGTTCGCGCTCAAGAACGCCGACACGTCCACCGCGATGCTGGCCGACAAGATGACCAACATTCTCGACACCGGCGCCGAGGTGTGCAGTGCCGGGGACTCGTCATGTCTGATGCACATCGGCGGCGGGCTGGACCGGCTGCGCTCGGGCGTGCGCACGGTGCACCTGGCCGAGATCCTGGCCTGCCAGGGCCGGCGAAGCGACCCGCAGCGGACGACCGCATGAGCACCTTCCTCGGCACCCCCGGGCTGGGTAACCTGCGCGGCGAGCAATCCTTCCCGAGCGCGGCCCGCGGGGCCCTCGCCGATTCCCAGCTGCGCCGCAACATCGGGCACGCCACGCACACGATCCGGGCCAAACGCCTGGGTGCGGTCGCTGAATGCGCCGACTGGGAAGAGTTGCGGGCCGCGGGCAGCGCACTCAAACAGGACGTGATGGCCCGGCTGCCCGAGCTGCTGGCGCAACTGGAGGCCAACGTCACCGCGCGTGGTGGTGTGGTGCACTGGGCCCGCGACGCCGACGAGGCCAACCGCATCGTCACCGCACTGGTCCGGGCCACCGGCTCCGACGAGGTGGTCAAGGTCAAGTCGATGGCCACCCAGGAGATCGGCCTCAACGAGTACCTGGAGGCCGAGGGAATCGCGGCCTTCGAGACCGATCTGGCCGAGCTGATCGTACAGCTAGGCCATGACAAGCCCAGCCACATCCTGGTGCCTGCGATCCACCGCAACCGGGCCGAGATCCGGGAGATCTTCGAACGTGAGATGCCCGACGCGGGCGAGCTCACCGATGAACCGCGGGTGCTGGCGATGGCGGCGCGGGCGCACCTGCGCCGCAAATTCCTCACCGCCAGGGTCGCGGTGAGCGGGGCGAATTTCGGTGTGGCCGAGACGGGAACGCTCGCGGTGGTGGAGTCCGAGGGCAACGGCCGGATGTGCCTGACCCTGCCGCAGACCCTGATCACCGTGATGGGCATCGAGAAGGTGGTGCCGACGTTCGCCGACCTCGAGGTGTTCATGCAACTGCTGCCCAGGTCTTCGACCGCGGAGCGGATGAACCCCTACACCTCGATGTGGACCGGGGTGCACGCCGGCGACGGGCCCCGGGAATTCCACCTGGTGCTGCTGGACAACGGCCGCACCCGGGTGTTGGCCGACGAGGTGGGACGCGCTGCGCTGCACTGCATCCGGTGCAGCGCCTGCCTCAACGTGTGCCCGGTCTACGAACGCACCGGCGGGCATGCCTACGGGTCGGTGTACCCGGGCCCGATCGGGGCGATCCTGAGCCCGCAGCTGACCGGCACCGGCGGCCACCACGATCCCAACGCCAGCCTGCCCTACGCGTCCTCGCTGTGCGGCGCCTGTTTCGAGGCGTGCCCGGTGCGCATCGACATCCCGTCGATCCTGGTGCATCTGCGTGCGGCCCAGGTGGATTCGGAACGAGGCGGCCGTCCCGGCGGGCAGGACCTGGCGATGAAGGCCGCCGGCTGGGCGATGTCACGCGCTGGCCGGTTCTCGTTGGCCGAGAAGGCGCTGGGCGCCGGCCGGTTGATCGCCGGGAAGGACCACCGGATCTCGGCGCTGCCCTGGCCGGCCTCCAAATGGACCGCCAGCCGCGATATCCCCGAGCCGCCCGCCGAGACGTTCCGCCAGTGGTGGAACCGGACGCACGAAGGGAGCCTGCCGTGACCGACGCCAGGGCGGCGGTGCTGGGCCGGATCCGGGCCGCGCTGGCCGCCGCACCACCCGAACCCGTTGTGGTACCCCGCGACTACGAGCGCGCGCCGCTGACCGGCCACGGTGATGCGGACCGGTTCGCCGAGACCGTCGCCGAATACCGGGCCAGGGTGCACCGCATCGCACCCGGCGAGATCGCGGCGACCGTGCGCGGGCTGGTCGCGGCCGAGGCCACCGTGGTGATTCCGGCCGACCTGCCCGCCGAGTGGGTCACCGAGGTCACCACGGTCACCGACGATCCCGTCCTGAGCATCGACGACCTCGACGGCGCCGACGCGGTGCTCACCGGCTGCGCGGTGGGGATCGCCGCGACCGGGACCATCGTGCTCGACGCGGGCCCCGCGCAGGGCCGCCGCGCGCTGACCCTGGTCCCCGACCACCACATCTGCGTGGTGCGCACCGACCAGATCGTCGACACCGTGCCGCAGGGGTTCGCCGCACTCGACGCTACGCGGCCGCTGACCTTCATCTCCGGGCCCAGTGCCACCAGCGATATCGAGCTGGAGCGGGTCGAGGGCGTGCACGGCCCGCGCATGCTGGATGTGCTGATCGTCTAGTTTTTCGCTCAGCCCAGCTCTAAGCGGAAGACTGCGGTCACGTGGTGGCTGCAATCTTGCACGCAAGCGCTTCGCAGCCCGTATCAGGCCGTGGATGCCCGAACGAACAATTCCGGTTGGAACAGCACATGTTTGGGGTCCCGAGCACGGGATCCCCCGGCCGCTTCGACCAGCAGATCGACCGCGGTGGCCCCGATCGTCGCGGTGGGCTGCGCCACCGAGGTCAGTGGGATCACCGCCGACCGCGCGAAGTCGATATCGTCGTAGCCGACCAGTGCGATGTCCTCGGGGATCCGCACATCGCCCCTCAGGGTGAGCGCCTGCAGCAGGCCGATCGCCACCAGGTCGTTCGCGCAGAAGATCGCCTCAGGCCGGTTGCGCGGCGCCCGGTCGAGCAACGCCTCACCCACCGCGCTGCCGGCCGGCACACTCAGCGCCCGCGTGGTGATCGTCTCCAGTTGTGCGCCAGGAGTTTCCGCGACGGCCGCGGCGGCCCCCCGGCGTCGATCGCGGATCTGCCGCAGGGTGTCGGGTCCGCCCACGAAGGCGATCCGGCGCCGACCGGTCGCACACAGGTGGTCCACCGCCAATCGGGCACCGGCCACATCGTCGACGGCCACCGAGTCGAATGGCGTACCCCTGCCGTCGCGGTCGACCAGCACCACCGGGGTGCCCCGGTCCCGGAGCGCGGTGAGCCGTCGCAGATCCTCACCGACCGGGGAGACCAGCAGCCCGAACACCCGTTGTTCGTCGAAAACGTCGATATAGGCCCGTTCCCGGTCACCGTCGTCGTCGGAGGTACCCAGCAGCACCGTGAGATTGTGTTCGGCGGCACGACGTTCGGCGGCCCTGGCGACATCGGTGAAGAACGGGTTGCCGATGTCGAGCACCACCAGCCCGACACTGCGCGACCGGCCCGCCTTGAGCTGGCGGGCGGCGTCGTTGCGGACGAATCCCAGATCGCCGATGGCGGCCTGCACGCGGGCCACGGTTGTCGGCGCGACCTTGTCGGGTGCGTTGAGCACGTTGGACACCGTGCCCACCGACACCGACGCCGCGGCGGCGACGTCACGCATGCTCACCACGGTCACCATCACACCATCACCGAGGCCCGGTCCGGGCGAGGCACGTAGCGTCGCGGCGGAAACCACCGGGCGGTGTGCGCGCGCAGCTCCGGCAGCTCACCCTCGACCAGGCCCTCGGCCCGGGCGGTGAGCAGCACATTGCCCAGCGCTGTCGCCTCGACCGGGCCTGCCAGCAGCGGCATGCCGAGCCGATCCGCGATCAGCTGGCACAGCAGGTCATTGCGCGCGCCGCCGCCGACCAGATGCACGATGCGCACCGCCACACCCGACAGGTCAGCGGCCGTGCACACCGCGGCCGCGAAGGCGGCGGCCAGGCTCTCCAGGATGGCCCGCACCATGGCCGCCGGACGGTCCGGTACCGGCAGGTCCCGCTCGCGGTACCACTGCGCGATCCTGGTGGGCATGTCACCGGGCGCCAAAAACCGCGGATCGTTGGTGTCGAACAGCTGGGCCGGCGCAGATTCGCGGGCGGCCCGGGCCACCAATTCGGTGAGCTCGCACGGCTCGCCGGTGCGCTCATAGTGCCGGATCGTCTCGCTCAGCAGCCACAACCCCATCACGTTGTGCAGGAACCGGATCCGCCCGTCGGCGCCGACCTCGTTGGTGAAGTTGGCCAGCCGGCCCGCCTCGGTGGTGACCGGATGGGTCAGTTCGACACCGACCAGACCCCAGGTGCCGCAGGATATGTACGCCGACCGGTCGTCTTGCAGTGGAATCGCGGCGACCGCCGAGGCGGTGTCGTGCGACGCGGTCGAGACCACCCCGGTCTGCACGCCCAGGTGCGCGGCGACCTCCGGCAGCAGCGGGCCCCGACGGCTGCCGGCCTCCACCACGTCGGGGAACAGGGTGTGCCGCAGGTGCAGCCTGCTCATCAGCTCGTGGTCCCAGGCCCCGTCCAGGCCGAGCAGCGCGGTGGTGGACGCGTTGGTCCGCTCGGCCACTCGCTGACCGGTCAGCCAGTAGGTGATCAGGTCGGGGATCAGCAGCACGGTATCGGCCTGCTCGAGCAGTCCGTTGACCCGTTCGTCGGCGAGCTGATAGACCGTGTTGAACGGCAGATGCTGAATACCGTTGCGCCGGTACAGCTCTTCGGCGTCGATCACCTCGTGCACCAGCGCGACACCGCGCTCGGTCCGGCTGTCCCGGTAGTGCACGGGCAGCGACAGGAGCCGACCGTCGCGCAGCAGGCCGTAGTCGACCGCCCACGAGTCCACGCCGATCCCGGCCAGATTCTCGCATTCCCGCCCGGCCTGGGTCAGGCCCGCGACGATCTGGCCGTACAACCCGGGGATGTCGCTGTGCAACGCGGTCCGGCGGCCGTCCCACAGGGTGACCGGATCGTTGGGGAACCGGGCCACCGTACGCATGCTCAGTGCGTCGTCACCGATATCGGCGACGACCACCCGACCGCTGGTGGCGCCGAGATCGACCGCGACGACCTGGGCGCTCTTGCCGCTCATCGGAGAAAGGCCGCCGCAACCCCCGCATCCACCGGCACATGCAACCCCGTGGTGTGCGAGAAGTCCGAGGTGCACAACGCGAATGCGGCGTTGGCGATGTTCTCCGGCAGCACTTCGCGTTTGAGCAACGTGCGCTGGGCGTAGTACTTGCCGAGGTCCTCCTCGGGCACGCCGTACACCGCGGCCCGTTTGGCGCCCCAACCGCCGGCGAAGATGCCCGACCCCCGCACCACGCCGTCGGGGTTGATGCCGTTGACCTTGACGCCGTGTTCGCCGAGTTCGGCCGCGAGCAGCCGGACCTGGTGGGCCTGGTCGGCTTTGGTCGCCGAGTAGGCGATGTTGTTGGGCCCGGCGAACACCGAGTTCTTCGACGAGATGTAGAGGATGTCACCCCCCATCTTCTGGTCGATCAGCGCCTTGGCGGCCGCCTTCGACACCAGGAACGAACCGCGGGCCATCACGTTGTGCTGCAGATCCCAATCGGCCGCGGTGGTCTCCAGCAGCGACTTCGACAGGGACAGGCCGGCGTTGTTGACCACGATGTCGATGCCGCCGAAGGCCAGCACCGTGGCGTCGACGGCGCGCCGCACCGCGTCCTCGTCGGTGACATCGGCCGCGATCCCGATCGCGATATCGGCGGACCCAATCTCTTCGGCTGCCGCCGTTGCCTTTTCGGCGTCGAGATCGGCGATCACCACGCAGGCCCCTTCGGCGGCGAGCCGGGTGGCGATGGCCTTGCCGATACCCGACGCCGCCCCGGTCACCAGGGCGATGCGGGTGGCGAGCGGTTTGGGTTTGGGCATCCGGGCCAGCTTGGCCTCTTCCAGCGCCCAGTACTCGATCCGGAACTTCTCGGCCTCGTCGATGGGAGCGTAGCTGGAGATCGCCTCGGCGCCGCGCATCACGTTAATCGCGTTGAGGTAGAACTCGCCGGCCACCCTGGCGGTCTGCTTGTCCTTGCCGTAGCTGAACATGCCCACGCCGGGGATCAATACGATCGCCGGGTCGGCGCCCCGAATGGCCGGACTGTCGGCGCCGGCGTGCCGGTCGTAGTAGGCCCGATAGTCGGCACGGTAGGCCTCATGCAGTTCGGCCAGCCGCGCCTTGCACTCATCGACCGACGCATCGGCGGGCAGATCCAGCACGAGCGGTTTGACCTTGGTGCGCAGGAAGTGGTCCGGGCAGCTGGTGCCCAGCGCGGCCAACCGGGGATGGGAACTGGCCGAAAGAAATTCCAGAACCCGCGGATCGTCGGTGAAATGGCCGACCTGCGCCTTGTCGGTGGATGCCAGGCCGCGGATGAACGGCGCGAGCTCGGCGGCCCTGGTGCGGCGCTGCTCGTCGGGCAGCGCGCCGTAGCCGGTCAGCGGCGCACCGAACGGCTCGGGGCGGCCGTTGTCGGCGAGGTAGCGTTCCGCGGTCTCGATGATCTCCAGCGAATGCGCCTCGGCCTCAGCCGATGTCGTACCCCATGCGGTGATGCCGTGACCGCCCAGGATGGTGCCGATCGCCTGCGGGTTGCGGCGTTTGATGTCGGCGATGTCCAGCCCGAGCTGGAATCCCGGCCGCCGCCACGGTACCCACACCACCCGGTCACCGAAGATCTGCTTGGTCAGCGCTTCGCCGTCGGCCGCGGTGGCCAACGCGATGCCCGAGTCGGGATGCAGGTGGTCGACGTGGTCGGCATCGACCAGGCCGTGCATCGCGGTGTCGATCGACGGGGCGGCCCCGCCGCGGCCGTGCAGGCAGTAGTCGAACGCCGCGACCATCTCGTCCTCGCGGTCCACCCCGGGATACACCTCGACCAGGGCCCGCATCCGGTCCAGCCGGAGCACGGCAAGACCGTTCTCGGTCAGCGTGCCGAGGTCACCGCCGGACCCCTTGACCCACAACAGGTCCACCGGTTCACCGGTCACCGGGTCGATGTCGGTGCCCTTGGCCGAGGTGTTGCCGCCGGCGTAGTTGGTGTTCTTGGGATCCGCGCCGAGCCGGTTGGACCGGCCGATCAGCTCGCCGACGGTGTTGGCGGTCATATCAGGCCCCCCACGAGGATTGGGTTCCGCCGATGCGTTCGGCGTCGATGGTGTCCTGGTATCCCGATGCCACAAAGCCAGCCATCGGGTCCGCGGGCAGGCCACGGTCGGAGCGCCACGCGGCCAGCGCCGGGCGCACGTCGGTATAGAAGGCGTCCATGAAGATTCCGTTGGCGCCCAGCACATCCCCACTCTCCTGGGCCACGCTCAACGCTTCGGTGTCGACCAGCAGTGCCCGCGCGGTCATCTCCTGGACATTGAGCACCGAGCGGATCTGTCCCGGAATCTTGGCCTCCACGTTGTGACACTGGTCGAGCATCAACGCCACCGCCGAGTCCGGGTCCAGCCCGCCACCACGCACCACCTCGAACATGATGCGGAACAACTGGAACGGGTCGGCGGCACCCACGATCAGGTCGTCGTCGGCGTAGAAGCGGGAGTTGAAGTCGAACGACCCCAGCCGGCCCAGCCGCAGCAGCTGGGCGACGATGAACTCGATATTGGTGCCGGGTGCGTGGTGTCCGGTGTCCAGGCACACCACGGCCCGCTCGCCGAGCGCACTCACCTGGGCGTACGCGGTGCCCCAGTCCGGCACATCGGTCATGTACATGGCGGGCTCGAAGAATTTGTATTCGAGCACCATGCGCTGACCGGGCCCGATGTGCTGATAGATCGAGGCCAGCGATTCGGCCAGCCGGTCCTGGCGCCCGCGGATGTCGCCCTGCCCCGGATAGTTCGTGCCGTCGGCCAGCCAGATCTTCAGGTCCGTCGAGCCGGTCTGGTTCATGATCTCGATGCACGCCAGGTGATGGTCGATGGCCTTCTGCCGGACCGCCTTGTCGGTGTGGGTGAGGCTGCCGAACTTGTAGTCGTCGTCCTGGAACGTGTTCGAGTTGACGGTGCCCAACCGCACGCCCCGCTCGGTGGCGTAGCGGCCCAGCGCCGGATAGTCGTCGACGGTGTCCCACGGGATGTGCAGCGCGACGCTGGGCGCCAGTCCGGTGAACCGGTGCACGGTCGCGGCGTCGGCGATCTTCTCCTCGACGGTGCGCGGGGTGCCGGGGGTGCCGAACACCTTGAACCTGGTGCCGGAGTTCCCGAAGGCCCACGACGGCAGTTCGATGGCCAGGTTGTCCAACGTTGGGTGCAGCAGCGCTGTGCTCATGCCGGTGTCCTCTCAATCGGCTGCGCGTCCGGCGATACCGGTGCGCCGTATCGTTCGGCCTCGATGTCCTGCAGTGTCCTCCCGCGGGTCGACGGCGCCCCGATGGCGCCGATCAGCAGGGCGATGGTGAGCAGGGCGACCAGCAGGATGCCGACGGTGGTCAGGCCGGTGGCGGCGAGCAGGGTCGGGAAGAAGTAGCTCAGCAGACCGGTCGCGGTGCGGACCACGAAGAACATCGTGCCCTGGGCGCTGGCCCGGTACGGGGTGGCGAACAGTTCGCTGGCCCACAGGCTGTAGAAGGCCTGGGCACCGATGCCCGAGGAGATACCCCAGAGCACCGCGAAGGCCAGCATGGTCGGCACGCCGCTGTCGGTGAACGCCACCAGGACCACCCACCCGACGATGCCCAACGCCGCACCGATCACATAGAGCAGGCGCTGGCTCATCCGGTCGGCGTAGCGCATGAAACCGAAATAGGTGGCCAGCACCGTGGCCCCCCAGACCAGCACCTGCAGCAGGTTCTGGGCGACCGGGCTGTGCAGGCCCGCGGTGTCATAGACCCGGGGCATGAAGATGCCTGCCTGCCCGGCGACAGTGTTCCAGAACAGGTAGATCCCGCCGAGAAACAGCAGGGCGGTGATGTTGACCCGGCGGGAGAACAACCCGCGCAGCCCCCGGGTTCCCACCGACGCGGCCAGGCGGGTGGTTTCGTGACGTCCCTCGTCGGTCCAGATCCGGGACTCGGCCAGGCCCTGCCGGACCCACCAGACCACCGCGGCGACCAGGAACAGGTGCACGAAGATGATCCGGGAGCCGACCAGACCCAGCGGTGCCAGCGCCGCCGCGAGCGCGAACCCGATCAGCGGCCCGGTCGACCAGGCCAGCTGCGCGGTGCCGACATGTTTGGCCCGGTCGGTCGACGGCGCCTGCTCGGCGATGTAAGTCCAGGACGCGGGCACTCCCGCGCCGACCGCGATGCCGGTGATGACGAAAGCCGCCAACAACATGGCGTAGTTCACCGCGCACGCGGCCAGCAGCACGCCCACCATGTACACCAGCAGGTCGTAGGTGTAGATCGCCTTGCGGCCGAACCGGTCGCACAGCGGCCCGCCGAGAATGGCCCCGATCGCCGCACCGAAAGCGTTGGCGCTCAACGCCGCCAACAGGCCGACCGCGAAGTTGCTGATACCGAACTCGGCTTGCCAGAACCCGAGGCTGGTGGCAATCGCGATGATCGACCCGGCTTCGATGTAATTGGACATGGCCACCGCGATGGTGGCCCGCCAGCCGGTGGTGGAGCGGGCTCCGATTCTCATGGGCTGCCTCTCGCGGGCGGGCGGATCGAGTCGCATCGCAACTTGAAACGTTTCAATAGGTGACGCGCGTCACGGTAGGTCATCCGGCCCGGCCCAGTCAAGGGCTCCGCGCCCATCCGTCGGGTCCGGGCTACCGGCCAGTACGAATGGGGGTTCTTAGCAAAGTATTAACGCCAGCTCCCTGGTGCCTTAGATTGCCCGCTTAGCGTGAGTGCCAGGTTGACGCGAAGGAGCTCGACCGGCAGCTCTGAGAAACCGACGGGAGGCTGATCATGACTATCACGAACAACACCCCGGCTTCGGATCACCAGTTTAGGTACGGGAATCCCGCCGCGGTCTGCGACGGCGCCTCGATGCGGGCACACTGCCGCCAGCTCGCGACCGTGGTGACGGTCAAGGGCGACGTCGATGGCCGCAACATCGACCACATCACCGCCTACGTGAACCGCTTCATCCTTCCCGAGAAGCCGCTGGTACTGGACATGAGCGCGGTCAACAGCTTTGCCCCCCAGGGGATATCGCTGTTCTACGACATCGACGACCGTTGCGGTGAGCTCGGCGTCGACTGGGCCGTGATCGCCGACCACGACGTGATCGAGGACCTGCGACTGCTGGACGCGGGTGTCCCGCTGAGCGCATCGGTTCCCGAAGCGCTGCACCACTTCGCCGAAGGCAATCTGGCCCGCCGACGGTTGCTGCCCCTGCTGACCAAGAGCGCCTGAGAAGAAAGTAGATCCCCATGTTGATTGACATCCGGTGGCTGACCAGCCTGTTGAGCCGGCGCAAGCGCGCCCTCCACACGCATCTGGTCGCGTACTGAGACCAGTACCACGACTCCGAATGCGGACGTTGCCGGGTGAACCGGCAACGTCCGCATTGTTTTATCCGAGTCCGTCACGGCGGAGAGGCGACGGTCACCCGCCCGCCGAGAGGATCTGCGCCGTGTACGGACTGAGCTCGGACGGACCGTCGTCGCCGACGATCACCGTGCCACCGAGGTAGGCCAGGTGCCGGTCGAAGGCGTAGTTGGGTTCGAGCGCGAACGTCATCCCCGGCTTGAGTTCGATGTCGCCGCCGAGGGTGGGATGGTCGGCCTCGACGGGGTAGGCCTGCACGCCGGCGATCCGCCTGCGTCCGTCCGCCGGAAAGCCGCTCGCCGCGATCAGCGGGTTGAGCGCGTGTATCGCCGGGCCGAACTCCCAGCCGTCGGCGGCGTTCAACGGCTCCCGGATGGCCTCGACGGCGTCGCCGAACGTGTTGCCGGGCCGCAGCGCTCGCAGCCCCGCATCGTAGGCCGCCCGCGCGACGCCGGCGGCCCGCCACAGCTCCTCGTGCGGTTCGCCGATGGTGATGGTGGCCTGGTTCTGGGTGTGGCGTCCGCCGAAGTTGCAGAACACCTCGGCGTAGATGGTGTCGCCTTCCCGCAGGATGCGCGGGGCCTGCGGTCGATAGCCCCACGGGGGCAGGCCACGCGCCAGCGGGTCGGGACCGGACCAGAAGTGCATGGCGGCCGGCAGTGTGCCACGCGCGTATCCGGCAGCCATGCCCGCCGCGTATACCTCACTCTCCGGCACACCGGCGGCCGCGGTATCCACCATGGCCCGCACCATGGCGTCGCCGATGCCGGCCGAATGCCGAACGGCGTCGATCTCTTCTGACCCCAGCGCCATGATCAGCCGGGTGAACGCCGTGGCGACCGGGCGGAACTCCGCACGGGGGAGCCGGCGCAGCAGGTTGTCCCAGAGCCGGTAGGGCACGATGCCCTCGGGATGCCACGGCGGATACACGTCGAGACCCACCACCCCGACCGTCGCCTCCGCAAGGCCCAGCTCATCGAGAGTGTCGGCGAGTACCCGCGAGTCCCGGTGGGCCCGCATGTTTTCGGCCGGAATCCAGGTGATGTCGCCGCTGCGGGCGGATTCGAGGTGGTCGGTCGCGAACATCTCCATCGGGAACAGCGACACCGGCTCGCCGGCGCGGGGAAAGACCACCGTGGTGCCGGCCCTGCTGTTGGTGAACCAGGTGTCGAACGCGAACGGTGCCGGGCCGGCATCCTCATGCTCGCCGAATACGAGCAGCGCGTCGAGCCCGTCCCGGGCCATGAACTCGCGAGCCATGTTCCACCGGCGGGTGCGTTCGGCCATCGAGAAAGTCGGTACCGCCCCGCCCGCCGCGGTCACCATGGCAGCGCACCGTCGCGGTCGCGGTACTGCCCGGTGGGCCCGGGCGAGGTGGTGGCGAACTCGACGATGGCGTCGGTTCCCTCGGTGACCGTCTGGGTGCCGTGGTGGCCGTTGAGGTCGGTGGCGGTGAAGCCGGGGTCGGCCAAGTTGAAGCGGACGCCGGGGACCCCGTTGGCGTACTGGACGGTGATCATGTTCAGGGCCGCCTTGGACGACGGGTACATCAGATGCGGGAACGCGGACTCCTTGCGCTGCGGATCCGTCGCGATCGTCAGGGACCCGGCGCCGCTGGAGACCATCACCACCCGCGGGTCGTGTCCGGCGTGCAGTAGCGGCAGGAACGCATGGGTGACCCGGACCGGGCCGAGGACGTTGACCTCGAAAACGGCGGCGACCTGCTGCGGCAGGGTCTCCTCGACGGAGACGAACTGCGGGGTCAGCGCTTCACCGGAGCCGATCCGCTCGCCGGTGATCCCGGCGTTGTTGATCAGGACGTCGAGCCGGTCGGTGCTCGCGCGGACGATCTCGACCGCGGCGCCGACCGAATCGTCGGAGGTGACGTCCAGCGGGACGAACGTCACGTCCGCGCCGGCCGTCGCGAGCCGCTCGGCCGCCTCACGGCCGAGGACCTCGTCGCGGGCACCGAGGAAGACGCGCCAGCCGAGTTCGCCGAGACGGCGCGCCGTCTCGTAGCCCAGGCCCTTGTTACCCCCGGTGATCAGGACGCTGGTGGTGGTGTTCGATGTGGTTGGTGTTTCGCTCATGCCTCCACGGTGGCCCGGTATCGGTTGGCCATCCAGGCACGTCTGAGACTGGGAGTGATGGTCCCAGGGTATTCGGCGGCGACGGGGGCAGACTGGACATATGGACCGTTCCGAGCTCGCCCACGTCCTCAGAGTGGCCCGGGCCCGCATCGCGCCCGAGGAGGTCGGCCTGCCGGCCGGTCCACGGCGGCGGGTTGCCGGGCTGCGCCGTGAGGAGGTGGCTCAGCTCGCCGGGCTGAGCGTCGACTATGTGACCCGCCTCGAGCAGGGGCGTGGTCCGCGGCCGTCGAACCAGGTACTGATGGCGTTGACGCGGGCGCTGCGGCTCGACCGCGACGAGCGTGACCTGGTCTTCCGCCTCGCCGGCAGCGCACCGCCGCTCGCCGGGCACGTCGAGATGTCGATCCGTCCGAGCATGCTGCGGCTACTTCAACGGCTGACCGACCTGCCCGCACTGGTGGTCTCGGCCAAGGGCGATGTGTTGGCCCAGAACCCGATGGCCTGTGCGCTTCTCGGCGATCTGAGTCGCTGGCCCGCCGAGCACCGCAACATCATCTGGCAGCGGTTTCTCGGCGACGGCGATCTTCCGGTGGCGCTCGAGGCCGACGAGGACGAGGTATCGGCACAGCAGTCGGTCGCGCTGTTGCGCACCGCGCTCTCCCGCCATCCGGACGACCCGGACCTGCGTGCGCTGATCGCCGAACTGATGGCGGGCAGCGAACGGTTCAGGACCGTATGGGAACACGGGCCCGCCACGGTGCGGCGGTCGATGGGCAAGACGGTGCGGCACCCCGACCTCGGAACGCTCGTCCTGGACTGCGACGTCCTGTTGTTGCCGGACACCGACCAGTCGATGGTCGTCTACTCCGCCGCGGCAGGCACCCGCGCGGCCTCGGCACTGGATATGTTGCGCGTCACCGGCATTGAACGCATGCGGGTGCACTGACCGGGCACTCAGGCGATGGCGCCCGAATCCTTGAGTTCGGCGATCCGGTCCCAGTCCAGACCGACGTCCATCAACACCAGTTCGGTGTGCTCGGAGGCCTGCGGGGCCCGGGTGGTCTCGAGCGGTTCATGGTTGAACTGCACCGGCCCACGCACCACCCGGAACGGTTTGGCGCCGTCGGCGGCTTCGACCTCGACGACCATGTCGTTGGCGATGGCCTGATCGTCGGAGCCGAGGTCGACCAGGCTCTGGAACGGCGCCCACTGCCCCTTCATGGTCTTGAGGTGCTGACGCCAATACTCGAACGGCTTGCCGCGGATCGCCTTGGCGATCAGCTCGGCGGCCGCTTCCGCGTTTTCGATCAGGGGCAGGACATCGGCGAACCGCGGGTCGTCGGCGAGCTCGGCGAGTCCCAGGTGTTCGAACGCGTCGCGGATGTAGCCGGTGGGGCTCACGATGCACAGGTTGATGGTGCCGCCGTCGGAGGTCAGATAGTTACCCAGGAACGGGTTGACCGACGGGCCGATGGAATCCGGCATCAGCGAACGCATCGTCTCACCGGTCTCCATGCCCTGGGTGACGCTGGCGCCCGCCGCCCACCATGCGGTGGACAGCAGGGAGACGTCGATCTCCAGCGCTTCGCCGGTGCGGTCCCGGTGGAACAGTGCGGCCGAGATGCCGCCGGCGATGTTCATGCCGCCGATCGAATCCCCGAACGCCGGAATCCCCTGCGACAGAGCTCCGCCCAGTTCTTCGGGGGTCAGCGCATGTCCTACGCCGCTGCGCGTCCAGAATGCGGTGCCGTCGAACCCCCCGACCAGCCGCTCCGGGCCCTTGTCGCCGTAGGCGCTGCCGCGGGCATAGATGATGTCCGGGTTGGCCGCCCGGATGTGCTCGACGTCGAACTTGTGCTTCTGGCGCGCCTGCGGCAGATAGTTGGTGAGGAAGACGTCGGCCGTTTTGGCGATCTCGTAGAGCACCTCCTGCCCGTCCGGCTTCGACACGTCGATGCCGACGCTGCGCTTGCCGCGGTTGGGATGTTCGATGAGTGGGTGCCGGTTCGGGTCGAGCTCGAAACCACCCATGTTGATGAAGCCGCGCTGGGTGTCGCCGCGAACGGGATGCTCGACCTTGATGACGTCGGCGCCCCAGTCGGCGAGGATCGCCCCCGCCGCGGGCACGAACGTGAACTGCGCGACCTCCAGCACCCGGACACCCTGCATGACCTTGATCAACGCGGCCCCTAACCGTTGTACTTACGGTAAGTGTAGCGGGATGGTTCGGACAACCGCTCACGGCGCCGGCCGCTACCGGTGGATCGCGCAGCAGGGCGGCGACGTGAAGGGCGACGTGCACCGGGTGATCCGGTGATCGGAGAGCACGATTTACGGCGCGGTGTCATCCGGACCGGACTAGACTCAATGCTTCATGACGGTCCCGTCAAACGCACGCAGCGGCGGATGGGAACATTGGCCGTTCTGGATGGACACCCGCGGTCACCGGATCAGCCGCCGACAGGCGCGCCGGATGAGCCGCCGATTCGCCGAAGTCGGCGTGGGCATCGCCGCGGCCCGTCTGCGCGAGATGGCCGCGGGGGCACCGGCCGCCGATGCCGAGTTGACCGATGTCGAATTCGCCCTTCTCGCCAATGAGCTCAGGCAGGACCGGCGATTCACCGCCTTCGCGCGTGGCAGGCGTTGTGTCACCAGGTGGCTGGTGGCCGCCGTCATGTGTCTGGTCATGCTGGGCTCGCTGTTGTTCGCGACCTGGCTGATGCTCAGCCTGATGGTGCACACCGCGCCGTTCTGAGCCCGGCTTCGCGCCTCAGTCGAGCGCGACGCTGAAGTACTGGGTCTCCTGGAACTCGTGCAGCCCTTCGCGGGCGCCCTCCCGGCCCAGCCCGCTCTGCTTCATGCCGCCGAACGGCGCGGACGGATCCGATACGACGCCCCGGTTGATGCCGACCATGCCGGCGTCGATGGACTCCGCCAGCCGCAGCGCATCCTGCAGGCGTCCGGCGAAAACATAAGCGGCCAGGCCGTATTCGGTATCATTGACCCATCGCAGCAGATCCTGTTCGTGTTCCCAGACCACGACCGGCGCGACCGGGCCGAACATCTCGTCGGCCAGGATCGCCGCATCCGGGGCCACCCCGGTGAGCAGGGTCGGCGCCACGAACCAGCCGTCGGTGGGAGCATCCGCCCGTGCCGCGACGACGGCCCCGGCACCGACGGCCGCGCCGATCGCCGTCGTCACCCGCTGCGCGGCGCGCGCGCTGACCAACGGCCCGACCTGTGCGGCCGGATCGGAGGCCGGGCCGACCCGCAGGGCCGCGATCTCGGCCCCGAAGGCGGTGACGAACTCATCGGCCACGGCGGCGTGTACGTAGAACCGGTTGGCCGCGGTGCAGGCCTGCCCACCGCCGCGGAACTTGGCCACCATCGCGCCCCGCACGGCGGCGGCGATATCGGCGTCGGCGGTCACCACGAACGGCGCGTTGCCGCCGAGCTCCATGCTGGCGTTGACGATCCGGTCGGCGGCCTGTTTGAGCAGTACCCGCCCGACCCCGGTGGAGCCGGTGAACGACACCTTGCGTACCCGGTCATCGGCCAGCCAGGCCGACACCACCGCGGCGGCGGCGGTGGTCGGCACCACGTTCACCACGCCGTCCGGCACCCCGGCCTCGGCCAGGATCTCGGCCACCGCCAGCGCGGTCAGCGGGGTCTCGGCGGCCGGTTTGAGCACCACGGTGCAGCCGGCGGCGAGCGCAGGGGCGATCTTGCGGGTCGCCATGGCCGCCGGGAAATTCCACGGCGTCACCAGGGCTGCCACCCCGACGGGCTTGTGGGTCACCAGGGTCCGGGTGTCTCCGGCCGGGCTAAGGCCGTAGCCGCCGTCGGTGCGCACCGCCTCCTCGGCGAACCAGCGGAAGAACTCGGCGGCATAGCCCACCTCGGCCCTGGCGTCGGCCTGCGACTTGCCGTTCTCGGCACAGATCAGCCCGGTCAGCCGGTCGGTGTCGGCGAGCATCAGATCGTAGGCCCGGCGCAGGATTTCGCTGCGCCGCCGGGGAGCCATGGCGGCCCACGCCCCGAATGCGCGGTACGCGGCGTCGACGGCCGAGCCGGCATCGGCCACGGTTGCGTCGGGCACCTCGGCGATCACCCGGCCAGTGGCCGGATCGTGCACCTCGAAGGTGGTCGCGGCGGATGTCTCGGCGGCGAGCGTCATGCGTTGGCCCCGAACACGTCGGCCAGGATGTCGAGCCCCTCGGCGAGCAGGTGGTCCGGCATCGACAGCGGGGGCAGGAAGCGCAGCACATTGCCGTAGGTGCCGCAGGTCAGCACCACCAGACCCTGTGCGTGTGCGGCCGCCGCGATCCGCTTGGTCAGCTCGGCGTCGGGGTCGGTGCTCCCCGGCTTGACCAGCTCGACGGCCACCATGGCACCGCGGCCGCGGACGTCGCCGATGCGCGGATCCGCCGCCGCCAGCGCGGTGAGCCGCCCGAGCATGGTGTCGCCGATCCGCCGCGCCCGGTCCACCAGCCCGTCGCGTTCGATGGTCTCGATGACCGCGAGCGCGGCCGCGCAGGCGACCGGATTGCCGCCGTAGGTGCCGCCGAGCCCTCCGGCGTGCGGTGCATCCATGATCTCGGCCCGGCCGGTGACCGCCGAAAGCGGCAGCCCGCCCGCGATCCCCTTGGCGGTCACGATCAGATCGGGCACCAGATCCTCGTGTTCGCACGCGAACATCGTTCCGGTGCGGGCGAATCCGGTCTGCACCTCGTCGGCGACGAAGACCGCGCCCGAGCGGGTACACCACTCCTGCATGGCCCGCAGGAATCCGGGGGCGGGCACGATGAAACCGCCCTCGCCGTGGATCGGTTCGATCACCACGGCCGCGACGTTGTCGGCGCCGACCTGTTTGTCGATCAGGTCGATGGCCCGTGCGGCCGCCGCGGCACCGTCGATCTCGCCGTCGCGCAACGGAAATGAGGTCGGTACCCGGTACACCTCGCCGGCGAACGGCCCGAATCCGTGTTTGTACGGCTGGTTCTTGGCGGTCATCGCCATGGTCAGATTGGTCCGGCCGTGATAGGCGTGGTCGAACACCACCACGGCCTGGCGGCGGGTGTGCGCCCTGGCGATCTTGACCGCGTTCTCCACGGCCTCCGCGCCGGAATTGAACAGGACCGTGCGCTTGTCGTGCCCGCCCGGGGTGAGCCGGTTGAGTTCCTCGGCCACCCGCAGGTAGCCCTCGTAGGGCGTCACCATGAAGCAGGTGTGGGTGAACGCCGCGACCTGCCGCGTGACGGCGGCTACGACGGCCGGAGCGCTGTTGCCGACGGTGGTGACCGCGATGCCCGACCCGAAGTCGATCAGCTGGTTGCCGTCGGCGTCGACCAGCACGCCCCCACCCGCGGCCACGATGTAGGCCGGCAGCGTCGTGCCCACGCCGCGGGCCACGGTGTGTTCCTTTCGGGCCTGCATCCGCTGGGAGACGGGTCCGGGGATCGCGGTGACAAGCCGCCGCTCCTGGGCGATCGCCGGGCCGGCCAGTTCGGTCGTGGTCACATGTCCTCCTACTGCTGTGCTGGCGCTCACGGTAGGCGGCGGGGCGGTCCCGCCCCAGGTCATAAATGCACAGTTCATCTGCACATCGATGTGCGAAAATGCCACCATGGTCACGGTCGAGAGCATCCTCGGGGTGCCGGCGCTCGGGCTGCGCGCCGTCCAACTGGCGCGGGCCGGCACCGACATCCGTTGGGTCGCTACCAGCGAACTCACCGATCCCACACCGTTTTTGGAGGGTGGCGAGATCCTGCTCACGACGGGTATCGAGACCCGGCACTGGACCACGCAGTGGGACGGCTACGTGCGGAGGCTGGCTGAGGCCGGGATCGCGGCGGTCGGCCTCGGGATCGGGCTGACTCACGCCAGGACGCCGCAGGCGCTGGCCGATGCGTGCCGAGAACACCAAGTGAACCTGTTCGAGGTACCGGCCCCGACGACGTTCGTCGCGATCAGCAGGCAGGTGGCACGGGAGCTGGAGCGCCAGGAGTCCACCGCGGCCCGCGACGCGCTCAAGACCCAGCGTCGGCTGATCTCGGCGGCCGCCAAACCCGACCCCAGGGCGGCGGTCGTCTCCGCGCTGGCCCATGCGCTCGACGGTGCGGTGTGTCTGATGGGCCCGGACGGACGTGCCCTCGTCGGCCCGGCCGGTCCACGGCGCACCGAATTTGTCCTCGGCGAGGTCGCCGCGGACGTGCGGCGGCTGCGGGCCCACGGTCTGCGCTCGGCCGCGGCCCGGTCCCGGCCGGCCATGACGGTCTCGGTGCAGCCCATCGGGTTACGCGGCAAGCCGTCGACCTATCTGGCGGCGATGGGCCCGACGCACCCGTCGGACGGGCAGCGCCACGCCGTCACCACCGCTGTCGCCGTGCTCGGCCTCGTCGACGAGCAACTCCGAGGTCGCGCCGACACCCGGCAGCGCCTGCGCGACCGGGCCATCCAGATGCTGGTCGAAAACGACGCAGCGACCGCACAATTGGTGCTGGACGTGGATCCGCCGGCACCGCAGCTGACCGAGCGGATCCAGTTCCTGCGCGCCACGGGCGGCGAGTCCGAGATCAACGAGGCGCTATCGACGCTGGAGTACCGGGGAGTTCTGGCCGGCGGCTACACCGGCGAACTGTGCGCGGCCCTCGGACCCGGGCACGCCAAGACGACCACCGCCGCGCTGACCGATGCGGGCCTGCGCGTCGGGATCGGCGACACCGTCGCGCTGCGAGACGCCGCATCCGGATACCGCACCGCGGGCCTGGCCCTCGCGCAGGCCACCCCGACGGCACCGCTGGTGGTCTGGGGCCGGGTCGTCGGCAACGGCCCGCTGGGCCTCATCGATCCCGAGCGGGCCGCCGCATTCGCCGAATCATGGCTGCGGGCACTGGATTCCGAACAGATCGAGACCCTGCACAGCTTTCTGCGCCATCACGGGTCCCGGCTCAAGGTCGCCGAGGAGCTCGGGCTGCACCGTAATACGGTGCGCAACCGGCTCGACGCCATCGAAGCCGCGCTGCCGGGGCGACTCGACGATCCGCAGACCAGGGTGAGTGCCTGGATCGCCCTGCAGTCCCGGCGGCTCAATCCTTGAAATAGACGAACTGATGGGTGGTGGCCAGCAGGGTGCCATCGCGGCCGAACAGCTGTGCCTCCTGATCGAAATAACCGCGGGAGAACCGGTGGGCGCGCGCCGTCCCCAGCACGAAATCATCACCCTGCGCGGCGAGTTCGTCACTACCGGCGTGGTAGTAGATGGTGATGGTGACCGTGCCCGCGGGCACGAACCGGCCGTGCCGCAGGAAGACCCGCGGATAGAAGATATCGCTCACGGCGGTCAGCGAGGCGAAGTCCATCGGCCGCGGCGGATCGTTGCGGACCCACAGGGTGGTGGTCGACGATTCCGATCCGCCGTCCTGTGGCTCCGGCATGGCACCGTCGACGTAGCGGGTGTCGTAGTTGGCGAACCACACCACGTCGAACGAGGGTCGGCTTCGGTCGACACCCTCGGGCGCGGGTGCGGCAGGGGCCGCGACCTCGCTGTGGCCCCAGGTCTCCCGGCGCGGCCCGAACACCGCGGTGGCCGTGGTCCTGGCCTCGCCACCCTGGCTGAGCTCGAGGATCCAGTGCTGGTTGGAGCGGTTGGTCTTGACCACCCTGGTGTCGATATCGAATTCACCGTCGGCGATCGGGGCGAGATAGTTCGCCGTGAGGGCGATCGGCTGCCCGTGGCACTGCGGATGCGACTCGACGGCGCGGATCAGGGTGGCCGCCGTGATACCGCCGAACGGGCCGACCATATTGGCCCATTCCGGCATGGTGCGGCCACGGAACCGCCCGTCACCCGCCGGTTCGAGCTCGATGGCCTGGTCGAAGAAGTTCACCCGGCCAGGGTATACCGACCCCAACCCAGGCGGGTCGACCGGGCGCCACCTGGGTGAAGCCCTCCGGATGCTAGCTTTAATGATAATCATTTTCATTAAAGCTCGGGGAGGACGGCCCACGCCACCGATGTCGGTAAGCTCGCAGTCGCCGTGGTGAACGGGAAGCCGGTCTGACGCCGGCGCGGCCCTCGCCACTGTAGCCGTCGAGTACGGCGCCCTCGCGCAGCGGCGACCCCGCTGCGGGCCACTGGGAAACCGGGAAGGCTCGGGTGCCCGTGCGTTGACACGGAAGCCAGGAGACCGGCCACGGCGCGCTATGTCCACGAGGGTTTGGAGTAAGCATGACGCACGTCGTGAACCGGCGGCGGTTCCTGGGCGCTACCGCGTTCGGGGCCCTCGCCATGGCCGCGTGTACACCCCGCGGCCGGCCCGATCGGTCCACGTTCACCGCCCTCTACGAGGGCGCGGGTTCGTCGGAGGTCATCGACCCCGGTGTCGGGACGATGTTCGTCGACGAGGCGCGGGTCAAACACATCTACGACGGACTGTTCGAAGTCGATTCGACCATGACACCCGTCCCGCGGCTGGCCACCGCCGCCGAACCCAACGGCCAGGGAGACCGGTGGCGGATCACGCTACGCGACGCCCGCTGGCACGACGGAAGCCCGTTGACCGCCGACGATGTGCTGTTCACCCTGGCGCGGATCCTCGGCCGCCAGGACGGCGCCTCGCCCTATGTCGCCGCATCGACACTGGCCCAGATCGATGTCGGTGCCTGCCGGGCCGTCGACCCCCGCACCGTCGAGATCGCGCTGTCGGCGCCCTCCTTCGACCTCCCCACCCTGCTGGCCTCCTACGGAACCCGGATCGTCAAGAACGGCACCAGGGATTTCGCCCGGCCGGTCGGCACCGGCGCCTTCCGGTTCGACACCTTCACCCCGGGGCGCGAGTTCACCGGGACACGGTTCGACGACTACTGGGGCGAGAGACCCGGCGTCGAGCGGCTGCGCATCCTCAGCGCCGGGACCGAGGCCCGGCTCTCGGCGCTGCGCGGCGGGCAGGCCGACTTCGCCGACAATCTCTCGCCGGGCGCGGTCCGAACTCTCGAGGGCGCCGACGACATCACGGTGCACGCGACCCCGAACTCGGGAATTCTCTATTTCGCCATGAAGACCGACCGGGCCCCGTTCGACCATCCCGACGTGCGCCGCGCGATGATGCACCTGGTCGACCGGGAACAGCTCGTGACCGTGGCGCTGGAGGGGGTCGGCGAGGCCTCCGACGACATCTTCGGCCGTGGATACCGTTACTACGCCGACGATCTGGAGCCCAACCGGCACGACCCGGACCTGGCCACCGACCTGCTGCGGCGGGCCGGCGCATCCGGCCTGACCTTCGAACTGTTCGTCGCCCCGGTATCGCACGGCTTCATCGAGGCCGCCCAGCTGCTGCGGGATCAGGCCGCGCGGTGCGGCGTGACCGTCCGGGTGGTGACCGGCTCCAAGGACACCTACTACACCGAGGCGCTCACCCGCGGCGATATGACGATGGGACAGTCCGGGCCGCTGCCGATCCCCTACCACTTCGGTTCCCGGCTGCTCAGTGATGCGCCCAAGAGCTTCACCCGGTGGGCCGACCCCGAGTTCGACGATCTGTATCACCGGGCCCAGCGCACCCGATCCGACCAGGACCGCACCCGGATCTATCACCGCATGCACGAGATCCTGCACGACCGTGGCGGTTTCATCTTCTGGGCGACGACACCGTGGCATACCGCGCACCGCTCGGTGTGGCAACGGACCCCGGAGGGGGTGCCGAACTCCCTGGACTGGGCCCGATTCGACAATGTTCTCGACGAGACGACGAAATGAGGAATGGCGATATGACACTGACGACGGCGCTGGCCGAACAATGGCTCGAACGCTGGGACCGCCAGCAGGAGTACTACATGCCGGACCGGGAGGAACGTTTCGACATCGTCATCGATATTCTCGAAGAGGTTGTCGCACGACCCGATCCACTGGTCGTCGACCTCGGGATCGGCCCCGGCTCACTGGCCCACCGCCTGGTCGACCGCATCCCGCAGGCCCACGTGGTCGGTGTCGACGCCGACCCGTTGCTGCTCGGGCTCGGCACCACCGCCCGGCCCCACCCGCACATCCGGACGGTGCTGGCCGATCTTCGCGAACCGGGCTGGTTCGACGCGCTCGGCCTGGATCGTGCCCCCGACGCCTACGTGAGTTCGACGGCGCTGCACTGGATGAACCGGGCACCGCTGAAAGATCTGCTGCGCCGGTGCGGTGCCAACATCGCGGCGGGCGGGGTTTTCGTCGACGCCGACCATCTTTACGAGGGCACCGACGGTCCGGAACTCGACAGGGTCGCACGGGCGTTGACCGCGCGCCGCGCCGAGCGGCGCGGCGGCCGTAACGGTGAGGACTGGGCACAGTGGTGGGCCGCGGTGGAATCCGCGCCCGAACTCGGCGAGCTGGTCCGCGACCGCGACGGCGGATTCGCCCATCCGGTCGACGACCGTCCCTCGGTCCACGACTACCTCGACTTCCTGCGGGCCGGCGGATTCCGGGAAGCCGGGATTCTCTGGCAGATGGGAGACGACCGGGTCATCGCGGGCATCGCCTGAGCGATGGGTCCGCTGGCGGGGTTCTCGCGGTTCGCGGCCCGACGCGCACTGATCGGCCTGCTGCAGGTCGCGATTCTGCTCGGGCTGATCTTCGTGCTGTCCCTGCTCATGCCGGGCGACGCCGCCGACGTCCAGAGCAGCGACCTGACCAGCGCCGGGCAACGCGAACAGACCAGGGCGGTGCTCGGGTTGGACGTGGCGCCGCTACAGCGGTTCCTCGACTGGTGCGGCAACGCGCTGACCGGTGACCTCGGGACCTCCTATGCCCGTGGGGAACCCGTACAGTCGGTGATCGCCGAACCCTTCCTGGTGTCGGCCGCGCTGGCCGTGCTGACCACGCTGCTGCTGATCCCGGTCGGTTTCGGCGCCGGATTCGCGGCCGGTGTCCGCCCCGGCTCGGTGCGGGACCGGGTCATCACCACCGTCAGCGTCGGTTTGGACTCCATCCCCGATTTCGTACTCGCGGTGGTCCTGATCGCATACCTGGCGATCGGATTGCGGTGGTTTCCTGCGACTTTCGTCGGGGTCGGCCCGTACCAGGCGCTGACCGACCCGGCCCTTCTGGTGCTGCCGTTGACCGTCATGGTCGCGAGGGTGGCCGCACCGCTGGTCAGGCTGGTGCGGGCCGGGGTGATCGACACCATGACCATGCCCTACATCGCCCAGGCCCGCCGCCACGGGGTACCCCGATGGTCACTGCTGCTGCGTCATGTCGCGCCCAATGCGCTGGCGCCTGCCATGCAGGATCTCGGCCGCACAGGTGACGGCCTGCTCTCCGGTGTGCTTGTCGTGGAGGCGATCTTCGTCCTGCCGGGGGTGGCGACGACTCTGCTCGACGCCGTCGGCAACCGCGATCAGCCCGTCATCCTGGCCATCCTGCTCGTGACCGGGCTGGCCGCGATCGTCGTCAACGGACTCATCGATGCGGTGGGCACCCGCATGGTGCCCGGCAGGCGCGCGGTATGAGGCGGTTCGCGGCCGCGGCGGCCGGTGTTCTCGTATCGGTGCCCCTTGCGGTGGCGCTGGCCGGACCGTTCGTCGCGGGCTGTGCTCCGCACGACCCGCAGCCGCCGTTCGGACCGTCGACCTGGTCCTGGTTCGGCACCGACCGGCTCGGCCGTGATGTGCTCGCGGCCGCACTCAGCGGCGGCAGGCCGATGGTGGTCACCGCCGTGCTGACCGTGGCCGCCGCCTACGCCGTCGGATTCGGCCTCGGCATCACCGCGGCCGCCGCCCGCCGCAGCTGGATCGAGGACGTCATCATGCGCCCCGTCGACGTATTGCTGTGCCTGCCGGTCCTTCTGGTCGTCATGGTGGCGGCACTGCGCTCCGACGGATCCGGCGTGGCCATCGCGGTCGCGGTCGGTTTCATGCTGGTGGCCCCGATCGCCCGGTTCGTCCGGATGGCCGCGCGCGGCGTCGTCGGCAGCCCCGCGATGGAGGCCCTGCGGATGCAGGGCGCCGGGCCGTGGGAACGTTACGCGGGCTATGCGCTGCGCCATCTGGCCCGGCCGGTGGCCGCCGATGCGGGGGTGCGACTCGTCGCGGCCATCTATGTGCTGGCCTCCGCCAACTTCCTCGGGATCGGATTCGACACCACCTCGACCGACTGGGCGGTGTCGGTCGCCGCCAACAAGGACGGACTGTCGGGCGCACCGTGGTCGGTGTATCTGCCCGCGGCGCTCATCGTGTCGCTGGTGCTCGGTCTCAACCTGCTCTGCGATGTGGTCCTGGCCGACCCCGAGCGGCAGGAACTACGCAGGCACCCGGGCAGGGCGGCGGCTCGGCATGGGTGAATCCCGTGGTCTGACGGTACGCGGTCTGCGGGTCGCGGCCGGTGAACACCGCCTGGTCGACGGGGTGGACCTGGAACTGGCGGCCGGCACCATCACCACCCTGGTCGGGCCTTCGGGTGCGGGCAAGAGCACGATCGCCGCGGCCCTCGCCGGGACCCAGCCGGCCTCCCATCGGGTGACCGGGGTGATCGACCGGCCACGGCGGGTCGGTTATCTACCGCAGGATGCGGCCGCCACCCTCAATCCGGCCCGCCGGATCGGCACCGCCCTCGCCGAACTCGCGGTGCTGCACGGGAATCCGCCCTCCGGTCGCGCGCGCCGGCGGCTGTGGAAACGGCGACGGGTCACCGATCTGCTGCGGCAGGCCGCTTTCGAGACCGACCCGACCCATCATCGGCGCTACCCGTTCCAGTTCTCGGGTGGGCAGCGGGTGCGGCTGGCGCTGGCCGCGGTGCTGGCGACGGACCCGGAGCTGCTCGTTCTCGATGAACCCACGTCCGGGCTGGACCCGGTCAGCCGCGACGAATTGATCGGCGTGCTGGACCGGTTGCGGCGCACCGGCCGTACGGTGCTGCTGGTGACCCACGATCACGCCGTGGCGACCGGGTTGTCCGACCGGGTCATCGGGGTGCGCGACGGCAGGCTCACCCCCGAGCTCGCGCCGGCGCCCGACCCTTCGGCGGACCCCGCGACCGGGCCGGGCGAGCTCGTGCTGGAGGTATCCGGAATCCGGGTCCGCCGGGACCGCACCGATCTGGTCCGTGCGGCCACGTTCGGGGCCCGCACCGGTGAACTCATCGCGATCGTCGGCCCATCCGGTGCCGGCAAGACCACGTTGGCCCGCGCCGTCGGCGGGCTGGAGCCGCTGTCGGCGGGCACGGTCCTGGTCGACGGTGTGGCATTGCCCGCGCTGCGGTCCAGGAACCGTCGGCAGCTCGCCGCGGTGCAGTACGTCTGGCAGGAGACCCGCGAGACGTTCGACCGTACCCGCCCGATCCTCGATCAGGTGGCGCTCACGGCGCTCCGGCTGCGCGGGTTGGGAATTGAGGATGCCCGCGCCGAGGCGGTGGCCGAGCTCGGTGCTCTCGGGGTCACCGCCGCGCAGGCATCCCGCAGGCCCGGGGATCTGTCCGGCGGCCAACTGCGCCGGGCGGCCCTGGCCCGCGCGCTGCTCGCGCGCCCCACGGTGCTGCTGTGTGACGAACCCACCACCGGCCTCGATCCGGCGGCCACCGAGCTCGTCCTGGCCCGCCTCGGTGAATACCGGAACACCTCTCGGGCCGCGATCCTGGTGTGCAGTCACGATTTACCCGCACTGCTGCCGCGGGCCGACCGGATCCTCACCGTCGACGACGGCACCGTGACACCCGAGACCGACGGTTACCGGGTCGGCACCGGAATCGCCGCGGTGTCGTCATCGCCGGGATCGGTGACCCTCGGCGCCCGCTTCTTGAAGTGATGGTCGCCGCGCGGGTACACCACCTGCGGCCACCAGAACCAGCGGCCCAGCAACGTCGCTATCGAGGGCATCAGCAGTGAGCGCACGATCAACGTATCCAGCAGCAGGCCGATCGCGATCGTCGACCCCATCTGGGCCAGCACGACCAGATCGCTGCCCATCATCGCGGCCATGGTCGCCGCGAACACCAGCCCCGCCGAGGTCACCACACCGCCGGTGCCGCCCATCGAGCGGATGATCCCGGTTTTCAGCCCGGCGTGGATCTCCTCCTTGAACCTGGACACCAACAGCAGGTTGTAGTCCGAGCCCACCGCCAGCAGGATGATCACCGACATCAACATCACCAGCCAGTGCACCTGGATCCCGAGCAGGTCCTGCCAGAGCAGGACCGAGATCCCGAACGAGGCCGCGATCGAGCTGGCGGCGGTACCGACGATGACCCCGGCCGCCACCACGCTGCGGGTAATGATCAGCATGATCGTAAAGATCAGGGTCAACGCCGAAACCACCGCGATCATCAGGTCATAGCGGGCGCCGTCACTCATGTCCTTGTAGGTGGCGGCCACACCACCCAGGTAGATCTTGGCATCCGACAGCGAGGACATCTTCAAACCCTCTTGTGCGGCTTTGCGTTCCGAGTCGACCCTGCCGATACCCTCCGGTGTGGCGGGATCGGTCTGGTGGGTGATGAACATGCGCGCGGACTTGCCGTCCGGTGACAAGAACATCTTCAGCCCACGCTCGAAGTCCGGGTTCTGGAACGCCTCCGGGGGCAGGTAGAACAGATCGTCGTTCTTGGCGTCGTCGAAACTCTGCCCCATCGCCAGGGCTGTGTCGTTCATCGCCTGCATCTGGTCGATCAGGGCCTTCTGAGAGTTGTACGACGCCAACGACAGGTCCCTGCTGGTTTTCATCGACGCGATCGTCTGCGGCAGCAGTGCCGTCAATTTCGGTGCCAGGTCGGCCAGTTGGTCGGTATCGACCTGCACCGCCCCGGTGATGTCGGTCAGTTCGTCGATCCCGTCCAGAGCATCGAAGACCGATCTCGTCGCCGAGCACATGGGGATGTCGAAGCAGTGCGGTTCCCAGTAGAAGTAGTTGCGCAACGGCCTGAACTGGTCGTCGAAGTTGGCGATGTTGTCCCGCATCTGCTTGGTCACCTCGAGCAGTTGCTGCGACTTGACAGCCGACTCCTGGGTGAGCCTGGTCTGCTCAAGGGACAATTGGTACTGCTTCTCCATGATGTCGATCGACACGTTGGTCGCATCGATCATTTTCAGCTGGTCGGCCAACTGCTCCCGCTGAAACGGCAGGTTCATATTGTTGGTCTGGCCCTGAATGCTGGTCTGGAACGGAATCGAGCTGTGCTGGATGGGGATACCCAGCGGGCGGGTGATGCTCTGCACCATCGCGATGCCTTCGGTGTGCAGGATATTTTTGGCGATCCGGTCCAGCACCAGCATGTCCGCGGTGTTGCGCATATCGTGATTGGACTCGACCAGAAGGATGTCGGGGTTCATCCGGGCCTGGGTGAAATGCCGGTCGGCGGCGGCGAAGCCGATGTTCACCGGGGCATCGCTCGGCATGTACCATCGGTCGTTGTATGCGGCCTTGTACCCGGGGACCGCGACCACGCCGATCAGCACGACGAACATGCTGGCCACCAGGATCGGCGCGGGCCACCGGACCACCGCGGTGCCGACCTTGTACCAGAACCGGCCCTTGGCAGCCTTTTTCGGCTCGAACAGGCCCACTTTCCCGCCCACGTAGAGGACCGCGGGCCCCATCGTGACCGCGGACGCGACGACGACGATCATGCCGATCGCGACCGGTGCGCCCATGGTGCTGAAGTAGGGCAGCCGGGCGAAGCTGAGGCAGAAGGTGGCCCCGGCGATGGTGAGGCCGGATCCGATGATGACCGGGGCAACGGACTTGAAGGTGGCGTAGTACGCGTCTTCGCGGTCCAGCCCCTGGCTGCGGTCCTCGCGGTAACGACCGAAGATGAAGATGCCGTAGTCGGTCGCCGCGGCGATGGCCAGCATCGTGAGGATGTTGCCCGCGAAGGTGGTCAGGCCGAACACGTCATGGGTGGCCAGGACCGAGATGAGCCCGCGCGAGGACAGCAGTCCGATGCCGGTCAGCAGCAGCTGGACGAGTGTGGTGCGGATCGACCGGTAGACCACCAGCAGCATGATCGCGATGGCGATCAGGGTATAGATGGTGATCTTGGCGAGGCTGGCGTCACCGATGGCGTACAGGTCTGCGGTGAGCGCTGCCGGGCCTGCGACGTAGGCCTGCACGCCCGGCGGGGCCTGGGTGTCCTTGATCACATCGCGGACGACTTGCACGCCTTCGCTGGCGAGCGTTTCGCCCTGCTGCCCAGCGAGATTCAGCATCACATAGGAGGCTTTGCCGTCGGCACTCTGCGCCCCGGCCGCGGTCAGCGTGTCACCCCAGAAGTCCTGGATGTGCTGGACATGCTCGGGATCCTGGCGCAGTTTGCGGATGATCTCGTCGTAGTACTTGTGCGCGTCCGGGCCCAACGCGTTCTGCCCCTCGACGACGATCATCACCGTGCTGTTGGAGTCGAACTCTTTGAAGTTGGCACCCATCCGCTTCATCGCGCGCATCGACGGCGCATCCTCTGGCGCCATGGGCGCCGAGTGCAGTTCGCCGACCACCTCGAGCTGCGGCGCGATGACGTTGACGACGACGGCGAAGGCGATCCAGAACAGGATCACCGGTATCGCAAGTATCCGCAGCGCATGCGCGAAGTAGGGCCGGTGACCCCGGTTGTTGTTCTTGGCGTGAGCGGGAGTGGTTGACGTCATGCGGATTTCACCAGGCAGTAGGTTTGTGCGTTGATACCGTCGGCCGATTTCTCCTCACGGACAACTCCATTCACGGTGACCCGGCAGCCGATCTCGCCGTCCCGGTCCACCCTGGCCATCAGGTTGGCGCTGACCGTCGGCAGCGTGGTGGACAGGGTGACTGACCACGGCAGGGGCGCCGTCACCGAATGGACGTTGGCATCCGGATCGAAATAGCTGATCTCGGCGGTGGATCCGGATGGGCCGTACACGTCGTAGACCATGATCTTCGGATTGAACTGGACGATCTCGATGCCCGCTCCCGCGTTGGCGTTGAGATCCTCGGAGCCGAACATCTTATGCAATCGCGATACCACCAGACCCGAAACCGCCAGTACCGCTACCAGAAGCAACGGAATCCAGGCTCGCTTGAATATGCGAGCCAGCGGACGTGCGCTCACCCCGACCCCTCCGACACTCGCCGTTCGGCGAATTAGTTCGTTTAACTATGCACTGCGCGCAGAACATTACAGGCGTCCACAACCCCACACAGTGCTCGGATATTTCCTGCGAATTCCCTGTGTGTCGCCTGTCAGATCCGGACACCCGGGGACGGCTCGTAGCCGACGGGACTCCTGTCACACCACCCCCGACTGGAGATCGGCTACCTAGACGGTCTACACTATTGCATAGTTTTTCTATATATTGGTCGGAGGGTGTCATGCGATTGGAGTACCAACAACAGCCTGTCGGCGGCCGGCCCACTCTGCGCCGGCGCACGTCCGCGCGTGACGCGGCCCGCTTCGTCGAGACGACCCTGCCGTTCATCGATCAGATCGAGCGGGGCGCCCGCAGGCTCACCAACAACGGATACGATGCCGAAGACCTGGTCCAGGAAACACTTCTGAAGGCCTACACCGGTTTTCACACGTTTCAGGACGGGTCGAACGTCCGGGCCTGGTTGTTCCGGATCATGCACAACGCCTGGGTCACCGGCTACCGCGCGCGCCAGCGGGGCCCCGCCGAGCAACTCTGCGAGGACTTCACCGATGCGCAGCTGACGGCCGAGGCCGGCCACACCTCGACCGGACTCCGGTCGGCCGAGAACGAAGCCCTGGAATCGATGCGCGACGACGAGATCGCCGCCGCCCTCGCGGCGATCCCCGAGGTCTACCGCCTGGCCGTGTACTACGCGGATGTCGAGGGTTACCAGTACCGCGAAATCGCCGTGCTCATGGACACTCCGGTCGGCACGGTGATGTCACGCCTGGCCCGCGGTAGGCGCCGGCTGCGACCCCTGCTGGCCGATGTCGCCAGGGACCGCGGGATGGGGCGCGACGCCGGCGCGAACGCCACCGCCTGTTAGCCCGTCCTCGCCGAGCAGCCGGTCGAGATCGTCGGCGGCGATCGAACCGGTGGCCAACGCCAGGTCTCTAACCCCGCCGCGGCCGGCCAGCACGGCCGCCGCCACCTCGCCGGCCCGGGCGTAGCCGAGCACCGGAATCAACGCGGTGACGATGCCGGCGCTGCGCGCGGTGAGGCCGTCCAGATGGCCACGGTTCACCTCGATTCCGGCCACGCAGTGGGTGCGCAGCGCACCGAAGGCCGCACCCATCCAGCCGATCGACTGCAGCAGGCTGTGACAGATGATCGGTTCGAATGCGTTGAGCTGCAGCTGCCCCGCCTCGGCCGCGCACGTGACGGTGACGTCCGCGCCGATCACCGCGAAGGCGACCTGGTTGACCATTTCCGGGATGACCGGGTTGACCTTGCCGGGCATGATGCTCGACCCCGCCTGCCTGGCGGGCAACCGCAGCTCCCCGAAACCGGCCTGCGGACCCGAGGCCAACAGTCGCAGATCGTTGCAGATCTTGGACACCTTCACCGCCGTGCGCTTGAGCATCCCGGACAGATGCAGCAACGACCCGGTGTCCGAGGTGGCCTCGATCAGGTCGTCGGCGGTGACCACCGGGACCCCGGTGATCTGCGCCAGATGGCGAACCACGGCCTGCCGGTACCCGGGCACACTGGTGATGCCGGTACCGATGGCCGTTGCGCCCAGGTTGATTTCGCACAGCAGTGCGCGCGCCGCGGCGATCCGGGGCAATTCCTCGGCCAGGGTCGAACGCCACGCGCCGAACTCCTGGCCCACCGTCATCGGCACGGCATCCTGCAGTTGGGTGCGGCCGACCTTGGCCACATCGCCGAACTCGGCGGCCTTCTCACCGAACGCGCGGGCGAGCGCGTCGACCGACGCCGCAAGCCCACCGAGCGCGGTGATCAGCGCCAGTTTGACCGCGGTCGGGTAGACATCGTTGGTCGACTGCCCCCGGTTCACGTGATCGTTGGGGTGCAGCCTGTCATAGCTGCCCAGCGGGTGCCCGAGCAGCTCGAGCGCACGGTTCGCGATGACCTCGTTGGCGTTCATATTCGTCGAGGTCCCCGCCCCGCCCTGGACCACAGCGACGACGAAATGGTCGTCCAGCCGACCGTCGATGACGTCCTGACAGGCCCGGTCGATGGCCTCGGCCCGGCCGTCGTCGAGCGCGCCGAGTTCACGATTCGCGCGTGCCGCAGCCTGTTTGACCGCACCAAGGGCCGCCACCAGCGGCCGGTGCCCGGCCAGGGTCACCCCGCTGACCTGGAAATTCTCCAGCGCCCGCGCGGTGTGCACCCCCCAGTACGCCTCGGCCGGGACCCCCTTGTCACCGAGCAGATCGTGCTCGATCCGCAGCCGTGGCGTCACCGCTCGCTACCCTCGGCGAACAGGTCGAGCGCGGTCCAGGCCAGGGCGAGGGCCCCGTCCCGGATCGCCCGCTCGGCCTGCTCACCCACGCAGTGGTCGGCGAACTCCCGCTGATGGTTGAGGGCGGGCAGCGAGCCGATCCCGATGTAGGGGTGAATCGCGGGTACCACCTGGGACACGTTGCCCATATCGGTCGACGCCCGGTTCATCCGCGCCGCCTGCTCGCCCACGGCGAAGCTGCGCCCGAGCGCCTCGGCGTTGCGCCGGTAGGACGCCAAAGCCCGTTCGTCGGTACGGAATTCGGCGTACGGGCGACTCTCGGCCCGCACCGAAAGCTCGCATCCGCTGGCCAGTGCGCCCGCCTCGAAGCAGCGCCACACCCTGGGCTCCAGGTCGGCGAGTTCGGTCAGCGATTCGGCCCGCACATACCACCGGCCCCGGGTCCGCTCGGGTATCGCGTTGGGCGCCTCCCCGCCGTCGGTCACCACCCCGTGCACCCGGACGGTCGCGGGCAACTGCTGGCGCAACAGGCCGAGCGCCACCTGCGCGATCGTGAACGCATCCGCGGCGTTTCGGCCGTGCTCGGGGTAGGCCGCGGCATGGGCGGCCTTGCCGGTGAAGGTGATCTCCGAATGCGATACCGCGAACGGCCGGGCCTCGGCGACGTCCACCGGCGCCGGGTGGGCCATCATGGCCAGATCCAGACCGAGGAACGCCCCGCGGTCGAGCAGCTCGATCTTGCCGCCGCCGCCCTCCTCGGCCGGCGTGCCGAACACCTCGACCGTGAGCGCGGCGTCGTCGGCGACCTCGGCCAACGCCAGCGCGGCCCCGACCGACATGGCGGCGATCAGATTGTGCCCGCAGGCATGTCCGAGGCCGGGCAGGGCGTCGTATTCGGCGCACACGCCGATCCGCACCGGCCCGTTCCCGCGCCGGGCATGGAAGGCGGTGTCGAGCCCCAGATACGGGGTGACGACCTCGAACCCGGCGTCGGCGAGGCTCGCGCTCACCCACCGCACCGCCTGGTGTTCGCACCACGCGGTCTCGGGGTTGGCGTGCAACTTCTCCGACAGCGCTACCAGTGCCGGAAAGCCGGCATCCACAGTGGCTTTCGCGCGTTTCTTGAGCTCATTCGTCACCGGGGACCCCATAGGACGGTGCCAGGTCGGGCCGGCGCGCCCGCAGCGTGTAGTCCTCGGCCTGTGGCCGCCACACCTGCCAGATCGCCTCCAGCCGGCCGATCGGGTCTTCCTCGTCCCAGTCCACCCGCAGATCGGTCAGTGGCCATTCGGCGTCGTGGACCACGAGCAGGCCGCACGAGTGCACGGGCCCCTCCTCGCCGCCCGCGTCCTCCCCGGCCCGAAGCCCGGCGAGCAGCCGGTCGGCCAGCTGGGCATCCGGATCGGCCTGGAAGGCTTCCAGCATGGCCTGCGGGACCTTCTGTGAGGACAGCAGGTTCCCTGCAGCGACCACATCCGCATCGGCCGCCACCGTGTAGGTGCCCAATGTATGTGCGCCCGAATGGAATGCCACCGCGCCCGCGGCGTCGACCAGGGTGAGCTGCCGGTACCCGGGATAGGCGGCGGTCGCCACCACATCGGCCATCGCGCCGTCGGCATCGGCGCCATCGGCGAGCCGGTCCAGCAGCTTGGCACTCAGCGTCGGGTCGGTCACGTTCTGCGTGCACGCCACCCCGACCCCGGAGCGGGCCCGCACACAGCGCGCCGCCACCGCGGGGCTCGACGAGGTCACCACCGCACCGAACATGCCGGTGCGCGCACACCGGCCGGCCAGTGAGAATGTCACGGGATCACCGCCGTCACGGTCACTTCCACCACCCATTCCGGGCGGGCCAGCGAGTCGACGACCAGTCCGGTTGAGGCGTAGAAGACACCCTTGAACCGTTCCCCGAGGACCCGGTAGACGTCCTCGCGGTAGCGCACATCGGTGAGGTACACGTGGCAGGACACGATGTGCCCGAGCGAGGCACCGGCCTCGGCGAGCAGCAATTCGATGTTGTCGACGGTCTTGTGCGCCTGCCCGGCGGGATCTCCGACCGCGACGCATTCCCTGGTCTCCAGGTCCTGGGCCACCTGGCCGCGCAGGTACACCGTGTTCCCGGCCACCACGGCCTGGCACAGATCATTGGACAGATTCTGCTCGGGGTAGGTGTCGGCGGTGTTGAACGGCCGGATCCGGCGGTGCCCGCCGATCTCGATGCTTTTCGTGGCGGTTGCGGTCATGGGTTTCTCCCGTCGATGGTCTTGATTCCTGCGGACTGGCACATGAGCTCGGTGGCCGGTTCGAAGTCGTAGTTGTTGTAGACCGCCAGCAGGTGTGAGAACGGCGGCGACTGGGCGAACAGCTGAAAGGTCAACCGGTGGTTGGCGTAATCCGAGTTCAGCAGGTCCCGCCCGTAGGCCAGCAGCTTGCGCCGCTCCTCGGCCTCCACCTCGCCGACGGCGAAGTATTTGGTCAGCCAGCCGGCCGCCTCCTCGTTGGCGAAGGTGGCCGCACTCGGCGTGAGGCTGATCTGGCAGCCGGCCAGATCGCGGACCAGGTGCACGATCCGCGGCAGGTTGCTGCAGGCGAACACCCGGCCCGAGTACATCGTCGGCTGATGCGGCATCAGGTACCCACCGGGGCTCGGCTCGGCGAGTTCGATTGCCGCGGTGAGGAATGCGTTGATTCCCTCGCGGTACGCCGCGACCTCGGCGATCTTCTCCCGTACACCCTGATGCATCTTGACCCCGGTCTGCCGCGCGCTGGCATGCGCGAAGCCGAGCAGCAGATCGGCCCAGCGCAGATGCCGCTGCACGAACGGAAAGATGCTGTACCGGTGCAGGGTGGCCCGGATGAAGCTGGCCGCCTCGGTGTGCCGGTAGAAGAAGACGTTCTCCCAAGGGATTTCGACGTCGTCGAACACGATCATGGTGTCGATCTCGTCGACCCGGTTGGTCAGCGGATAGTCCTCTGCCGAGCGCATTCCCCGGAATCCGGACCGGCAGATGTGCTTGATGTCGGGGTGTCCCATATCGGCCAGGAAGCCGACGGCGTACTCGGAGTGGCTCTGATTGTTCCAGTCCCCGATCGTCGGTTTGACGAACGCCTGATTGGAGTAGGCCGCGGCGGTCTCGAATTTCGCGCCGCGCACCACGATTCCGCGGTCATTCTCGCCGATGACGCGCAGCAACACGTCCGGGTCCTGCTCCTGCGGCCACTTGGACCGATCCCCCTTGGGGTCGGTGTTGGCCGATACGTGGAAAGGATCGCGCAGGGTCGCGTTGCGGACGTGCGCGACGATGTTCTGCGAGAACGCCGGATTGATCTTGTCGAGAACGTCCTGGCCGTCGGCCAGCGACCACATCTCGCCCACGGTTTCGTCGCCGACGCGGGTGACCACACCGCCTGCGTGGTCGAGGATGGTGTCCACCCCGCGACGCTTGGCATGCCAGTCCGCCTTGGTCAGCGGGGGCTTGGACCCGATGGCGCACACCTCGCCGCTCTGCTCGTCGACGTAGGTCATGGTGTCCCTGGTCAATTCGTCGTGACCGAGATCGTAGATCCTGGCCCGGATGTCGACGATCGGCTGGAACGCCGGATGGGTGGTCACGTCGTCGACGCGCTCCCCGTCGATCCAGACGTTGCGCCCGTCGCGGATCGACTCCCGGTAGTCCGCTCCGGTTCTGATCATTGCTGTTCCTTCTTGTCGAGAGCGCCGGTCAGGCGCCGGTGGTGGTGCTGGTGGCCGGTTGGGCGCCGCGGGCGGCACGGAATCGGTAGGCGCACAGGATCAATCCGAATGCGACCAGACTCAGCAGGAATTGGGAACGGGTCTCCTCGATCACCCCCATCAGCCCGAGGACGACGACCATCCAGGCGATCGAGAACCAGGACAGATACGGGAAACACCACATCTTCAGCCGCAGCGCGCCCGGATCGGTGGCCTGCAGGCGGCGGCGCAACCGGATTTCGGCGCCGACCAGAATGATGTAGTAGATGAGCTGGATCGCCCCGGAGGAGTTGATCAGGAAGATGAAGACCTGTTCAGGGAAGAAGTAGTTCGCCACCACCGCCGCGTAACCCATCGAGGTGCCTGCCAGGATGGCCCGCACCGGCACACCCCGGCTGTTGACCTTGACCAGCGCCTTGGGTGCGTCGCCCTTCTCGGCCAGCGCGAACAGCATTCGCGAGGTGATGTACAGGCAGGAGTTCAGCGAGCTGAGCACCGCGGTAAGCACGATGGCCTCCATCACCACCGACATCCCCGGGATGCCGATGTGTTCGAGTACCACGGCGAAGGGGCTGCGGATGGTCTCCCCGGTGAACGGGGTGTCCCACGGCACCGCGGCGACGATCAGCAGGATCGAGACCACGTAGAACACGAACACCCGGGCCATCACCTGCTTGGTGGCCCTGGCGGCGAACTCGACCGGCTTCTTGGACTCGGCGGCGGCGATGGTGGCGATCTCGGCGCCGCCCATCGAGAACAGCACCGTCACGCTGCCGACCAGGGCGGCCACGACGCCGTAGGGGAACATCCCGCCGTGGGCGAACAGGTTGGTGAGACCCGGGCTTTCGGGCGTGCCGACGGCGCCGAGCAGGAACAGTGCGGTGACGCAGATGAAGAAGATGATCGCGATCACCTTGATCGAGGCGAACCAGAACTCGGCCTCGCCATAGGCCTTGACCGACAGCAGGTTGATCGCGGTGAGGATCAGCACCAGACCGAGGCACAGCAGCCAGGCGGGCACCCCTGGGATGTAGTTGGCCAGGATGCCCGCTCCGGCGACCGCCTCGATCGCCGCGACGACGACCCAGAAGTACCAGTAGAGCCAGCCCACGCTGAATCCCGCCCAGTTGCCCAGCCCTTCGCGGGAGAAATTGGCCACCGAACCGGAGGACGGCCGGGCCACGGCCATTTCGCCGATGGCGCGGATGACGAGAATCATCAGTACACCGGACAGTGCGTAGCTGAGCACCGCCGCGGGACCGGTGCGGTTGATCACCGCGCCGCTTCCGACGAACAGTCCGGCGCCGATGATTCCGCCCAGCGCGATCATCACGATGTGCCGGTTGTCCAGGCTGCGTCGCAGCCCGGTCTCCGGTGCGAAGCCGGCATCGGGCACCGTTCGCGACTGTTGTGGCGCCGTTCCACTCCGCTGCTTCATGGGAACTCCTGCCGTCAGGATCAGTGGTCCCGTCGACTATGACCCCGATCACCTACCCTGTACAGTCGAACTATTTGAAGCTCACGATCGGTTTTTCTGATGTCTGATGCGACTCTCCGACAGCTCGAATACTTCATCACCGCGGTCGAGGCGGGCTCGGTCACCGCGGCGGCCCAGCGCCTGCACCTGTCCCAATCGGCACTGTCGATGGCGCTGGGCGAACTGGAGCGCGCGCTCGGCGTACAGGTGCTGGTCCGGCATCGTCGCGGGGTCCGGCCGACCAGGATCGGCGAACAGGTGCTGGTGGACGCCCGCCGCCTGCTGGTCGACCTGGAAGACCTGCAAACCTCGGCGCGCGAAAGCCAGCACGGACTCACCGGCCGGCTCATGGTGGGTTGTTACAGCACCCTGTCGCCCGTGTTGTTGCCGCCGGTGCTCAGCGAGTACGTGGTGCGCTTCCCCGGCGTCGATCTGACCTTCACCGAGGGCCCGCACGACGCGCTGATCGACAGCCTGCGCAACGGAACCCTCGATCTGGCCCTGCTCTACGACTACGGCTCGGACGTCTCGGCGCACCGGGAGGATCTGAACACCGAAATCATCGTCACGGCACCGCCGTACGCGCTGCTCCCGGAGGATCATCCGTTGGCCGCCCGCGACGCCGTGTCGCTGCGACAGCTTGTCGACCAGCCACTGATCCTGTTCAGCCTGCCGCCGGGCGGCGCCTACTTCCTGTCGCTGTTCAAGGCGGAGGGCCTCGAACCGCGAGTCCGCTACCGCGCCACCAACTTCGAGCTGGTCCGATCGCTGGTCGCCCGTAAGCTGGGCTATTCCATCCTCAGCCAGCGGACGGCGATCTCGGTGAGCTACGAGGGTCGTGGATTCGTCACCCGGCCCCTCAAAGGCGACCACCCCGGGCTCGGCATCAACGCCGTGACACTGGCCGGGGCCAAACTCACCCGGCCGGCCGCCGCATTCATCGAGACCTGCCGGTCGGTGAACTGAATCCGCTCAGGCCGCGGCGCCGCCCACCACCCCGTTCGACCTGAGGTAACCGCGATCGACGCCGACGTCGATCAGCAGCTCGCGCAGATGACGACGCCCACGGTGCAATCGGGACATCACCGTCCCGACCGGGATACCGAGAATCTCGGCGATCTCCTTGTACTGAAATCCCGCAATGTCGGCGTAGTACACCACGATTCGCTGGAAGTCCGGCAGCGTCTCCACGGCCCGGCGAACATCGTCGTCGCCCATGGACTCCAGCGCCGCCAGCTCTGCCGACGCCAAGTCGGCCGAGGACCGGTTTGCCTGCGCGGCCAGCTGCGCATCGCTGAGCCCATCGGCGAACACCTCGTCCGGGCGGCGCTGAGCCGTGCGGTAGGCGTTGATCCAGGTATTGGTCAGGATCCGGAACAACCAGGCCCGGATGTTCGTCCCGTCCCGGTAGGTGTGAAAACTGGCGTACGCCTTGACCATCGTCTCCTGGACGAGATCCTCGGCATCGGCCTGGCTGCGGGTGTAGCGGCGCGCAGCCCCGTAGAGCTGATCGAGCAACGGCAGTGCGTCGCGCTCGAACCTGGCGGCCCTATCGGCATCGCCGGCTTGTCGGGTGTATGTGGTCACTGGCATGGCCCCGCTCCTGCCATTGGTCCTGGACACTTCGTCCACTGAAGGTAGCCCGCGCCGCACCCGGTCCCCATGGGGATTTCCCCCGCATTCACGGCGGTTTCCCGAATCCGGGGCAGGTGTGGAACGGTCATGCAGGCAGCATGACACCTCAACCCGACTTGAGGTCAAGCGGTTTTCCGGCGGGACGGGGCGGTCACTGCAGTGCCACGCCGAGCTCCTGCGCGAACACCGTGATCATGTGCTGGACACCAATCTCGTTGCGGCCGATGATCATGTGATCGTGCTGACCATGGCGAACCCCCTCGCCGCATTGCGGAAGCATGGCGAAGTCCTCATCACGGACGGCGGCGTGCACACTTTCGTACACGGCGTCGTAGCCGGCGCGCATCTCGTCGTTGGTCGCTGGAATCCGGCCCATCCAGCTGTGCCGCACAGTGCAGCGGGTCGGCTGCCCTTCCGGCAGCATGTCGATGATCTCGACCCCGACCGGGCTGTTGGCCAGGATGAGGTTCGGATAGACCCAATAGATCACCCCCATATTGGCCGAGGGATCGCGAGACACGTCGGGGTCCTCGGCGAGGTTGGTGATCCAGGTGAACGGAAACCCCATGCGGTGATGCTTCCCGAATTCGTCGTATACCGACGTGTTCGACAGCGTGTTCTGCCCGATCAGGCTGTCGCCGTGCACGAATGGGAAATGATAGCCCTCCGCGAAAGCCTCAAGGGCACCTTTCCACGAGACGTCGGAGGAGAACTCACGGTCGGTGTGGTAGCCGTACGATGCGTAGTCCCACCGGGCCAGTTCGGGTCCCAGATCGCCGAGGTGGGCGTCGACGTCGATCGACGCATCGGCGGTCAGCACCGCCCAGATGAATCCGTGACGTTCCTCGGACGGCAGTTCGACGAGGCCGTAGTCGGCGGTGTCCATCGAATCGAAGCCCGCCTTGCCCGGCAGCATGAGCAGTTCGCCGGTGTTGCGGTACGTCCACGCGTGATACGGGCAGACGAACCGCGATGCGTTGCCGGACCCGCAGGCGGGCATCGCGCCGCGGTGTCGGCAGTAGTTCAGGAACACGTGACTCTCACCCGCACGGTCGCGGGTGACCAGCAGCGAATCGCCGAGGACCGAACGTACGACGAAGTCGTTCTTGGCCGCGATCTGCGCCGAGGGCACGATCGCCAGCGGCACCCGGCGCAGGATCTGAGCCTCCTCGATCTCGGTGATCTTCGGGTCCCGGTAGTAGTGCAACGGGACCTTCAGTTCCCGTTCGGCCATATCGGTGGTGCCGTCGATGGCGTGGCGAAGTGCACGACGGGTCAGTGCTTCGTTGGTGCTTGTCACTGGGCTGGCGGTCATCATCTGACCATACAATGATGCTCGATTGTATTGTCAAGATTCACGAGGTCGACGTGCGACGATCGTCGGATGCGCAGGCACGGCTGGTCCGGTGACATCCCCGTCGACGACGAGGAGGCCGCCCGCCGCATCATCGCCACCACCCGGCGCGCCATCGACGCGCGGGGCACGGTCAGCGTGTCGGCGGTCGCGCAGTCCCTCGGCGTCACGCGTCAGACGATCTATCGCTACTACCCCACCCATGAATCGCTGATGGCCGCGACCGCACTGTCATCGGTCGACGGATTCCTCGATCGGCTTGCCGCGCAACTGGGCTCGATCAGCGACCCCACCGAGGCCGTGGTCGAAGGTATCGCCTACACCTTCGAGCAGATCCCACACGACCGTTATCTCAGCCTGGTGCTGCAACCGGGGAAAGCGAGCGCGTTCACCGCGGGAGTCACCTCCGAAATCGCGATCGGATTCGGCAAGTCGATCCTGCAACGCTTCGATATTGATTGGTCCGCAGCGGGTTTCATCGACGACGCGCTCGACGGTCTGGTCGAGTTCATGTTGCGCACCCTCCAGTCGTTCATTGTCGACCCCGGCGGACCGTCCCGCCAGGGCACCGGACTGCGGGCGTTCCTGCGGGACTGGATCGCGCCTGCCGTCGCGGCGCATGCGAAATCATCCGGTTGAGCGCGAGAATCATGCGCCGACCTTAGGGTCATGAGCTATGAATCGCCTCGATCGCTTCTTCGAAATCTCGGCGCGTGGATCGACGTTCGCGGCCGAGATCCGCGGTGGTGTGGTGACGTTCATCGCGATGGCCTACATCATCGTGTTGAATCCGGTCATCTTGTCCAGTGCCCCGGACGTCACGGGCAACAGGCTGGAGTTCGCCCAGGTATCGGCGACCACGTCGCTGGCGGCGGGCGTGATGACCCTGCTGTTCGGCGTGGTAGCGCGACTGCCGTTCGCGTTCGCCGCCGGCTTGGGCATCAACTCCTTCCTGGCGACCACCGTGGTCGGGACCGTCACCTGGCCCGAGGCGATGGGACTGGTCGTCATCAATGGGCTCATCATCGTGCTGCTCGCCGCCACCGGCCTGCGCCGGATGGTGTTCGACGCGGTGCCGATGCAGCTCAAGCTCGCCATCACGGCGGGGATCGGCTTGTTCATCCTGTTCATCGGCCTGGTCGACGCCGGTTTCGTCGGCTCCACCGGCCTGCCCTCGCCGCCGGTCGGCCTTGGCACCGGGGGCGTCGGCTCGATCAACACGGTGCCGACCGTGGTCTTCGTCTTCACCCTGCTGATCACCGGCATCCTGGTGGCCCGGCGGGTGCGGGGCGGCATCCTGATCGGGCTCGTGGCGGGCACCGTGATGGCCATGGCCGTCGAGGCGATCTGGCACCTCGGATCGGCCGTCGACAAACCCGGCGGCTGGGGCCTGTCGGTCCCGTCGCTGACGGGTTCGCCCTTCGCCCTGCCCGATCTGTCCCTCGTCGGCGAGGTCAGCCTGGGCAGCTTCGGCCGGATCGGCGCGCTCGCCGCAATCATGCTGGTGTTCACCCTGGTGTTCGCGAATTTCTTCGATGCGATGGGCACCATGACCGGGCTGTCCCGAGAGGCCGGGTTGGCCGACTCCAAGGGAACCTTCCCGAGGCTGCGCTCGGCGCTGATCGTCGAGGGCACCGGCGCGGTGGTCGGCGGCGGCTCCTCGGCGTCGTCCAACACGGTGTTCATCGAATCCGGTGCGGGCATCGAGGAAGGGGCCCGAACCGGGTTCGCCAACCTGGTGACCGGGTTGCTGTTCCTGGCCGCCATGTTCGTCGCCCCGCTGGCCTCGATCGTGCCGACCGAGGTCGCCGCGGCGGCACTGGTGATCGTCGGCGCGATGATGGTGTCGCATCTGCGCCACATCGACATCTCCGAGTTCTCCGTCGCGCTGCCGGTGGTCCTGACCGTGGCCACGATGGCCTTCAGCTATTCGATCGCCAACGGGATCGGCGTGGGATTCGTCGCGTGGGTGGTGCTGCGTTCGGCGGCCGGTAAGGCCCGTGAGGTCAGCCCGCTGCTGTGGGTGGTCACCGTGGGATTCGTGTTGTACTTCGCCCGCGGCTGGATCGAATCACTCATCGGCATGTGATCGCCGGTAATCTTCACAGACATGAGCGCGGGTCTGTTCGGTCTGCTCGATGACATCGCCGCCCTGGCGCGGTTGGCCGCGGCGTCGATCGACGACATCGGCGCGGCGACCGGGAAGGCGACCGCCAAGGCGGCGGGCGTGGTCATCGACGACACCGCGGTGACCCCGCAGTACGTCCACGGCATCACGGCGGACCGCGAGCTTCCGGTGGTCAAGAAGATCGCCATCGGATCGCTGCGTAACAAGATCCTGTTCATCCTGCCCGCGGCGTTGCTGCTCAGCCAGTTTGCGCCGTGGTTGCTGACGCCGATCCTGATGCTCGGCGCCACCTATCTGTGCTTCGAGGGCGCCGAGAAGGTCATGGGCTGGATCGGCAAACACGACGGCCACCACGCGGGTGGCGAACCCGCGGCGGGCACCGGCGCGGATGCCGAGAAGTACATGGTGACCGGCGCGATCCGGACCGACTTCATCCTGTCCGCCGAGATCATGGTGATCGCCCTCAACGAGGTGGCCGACCAAGCGTTCCTGCCGCGGCTGATCATCCTGGTCATCGTCGCGCTGGTGATCACCGCGGCGGTCTACGGCGTGGTGGCGGGCATCGTGAAGATGGACGATATCGGCCTGAGCCTGGCCCAGCGGTCCTCGACGTTCGCCCAGAAGGTCGGCCGCGGCCTGGTCTCAGGGATGCCCAAACTGCTGTCGGCGCTGTCCATCATCGGCACCGTCGCGATGCTGTGGGTCGGCGGCCACATCCTGCTGGTCGGGACCGACACGCTGGGGTGGCACTGGCTGTACGGCATCGTTCACCACGCCGAGGAGTGGGTGCACCACGCGGTGCCCGCGGTCGGAGCGGTGTTCGCCTGGCTCACCAACACCGCGGTGTCCGCCGTCATCGGCCTGGTGGTCGGGTCGGTGGTGGTGGGGATCGTGCACGTGCTGCCGTTCGGAAACAAGAAGGACAAGCCCGAAGGCCGGGCCGCGGCGCACTAAGACGTGTGCCGGGCAATCCAGTTCTGCCCGGCTTCGGCCGCCCGGACCATCGCCCCGTACTCGCCGAGGTAGTCGGCGACGGCGCCGATCCCGGGCAGCATGCCCAGGTAGTGGAACAGCCCGCTCGGGTGGGGCCGTTTGCCGAGCTCACCGGTCACCGCGTTCAGGATGCCTACCAGCTGCCACAGCTTCTTGACCAGCGACATCTCCGACCACGCGGTTTCGGGTGCCGGGACCGGGGGTGGATCGGTCAGCTCACGGTCGCACAGCACGGCGGCCAGAAGCCGGACCCGGGTCCGCTGATCGGTCACACCGTATTCGCGGGCGACGGCACACAGGATGAGCGCCTGGTTGGCGAAGCCGAGCGCGTCCTGCAGCGGCAACCGGTCGGCGAGCGCACCGAACATGCCGGGAAAGGCGACGCCCACGGTGTCGAGCGCGCCGACGCGGCGCACCCACCACCGGATCCGGGCGGCCCGATCCTTGCCTTCCCAGGACTGGGTCCCGGGAATGTCGGCGAAGTCGAGCAGCCCGGCCAGCAGGTCCGCGCCCTTGTCGGCGATACCGTCGCCGGCGCCGAGGTCATGGGTGCGGCGGCGCAATCCGAGCGGATCCGCTTCGGCCAGCACATCGAGGATCAGGTCGATCAACCCGACTGCGCGTCCGAGCGCATCCGCGACGTCGGCATCGGTCAGGTCTGCCCGCGGCAACGGGATGAGGCTCACGTCCCCATCTTGGTGCACTTCGCCTCGGCGTGGGGGCGATCGCGTTGACCCGGATGGGGGCATCTGTGGGCCGGGAAACGTCTCGACCGGGCACCGCGTAAGCGCCCTGTGACGAGCGTGCAGCCTGCCGTGCTGGTCGCCGGCGTGTCGTGACGAAAGCCTGCACGCTCGACACAGTCGCCGCAGAGGGGAGTCGAAGCCTGAGCCGATTGTCGATTGGGATGGGCGCGCGTGCGCGCTTCGCCGATCAGCTCACCGACCCCGTCACCCACCATGTGGACGCTGTTCCCGGACGGCGGATACAGCTTCAGGTAGGGCGGTCGGCCAGGGAGCGTTCCAGGCCGGCAATCACGATCTCGAGGTTGAACTCGAAGTCGGCGGTCCCCGACGCGGCCCGCTCGGCCACGACCTCCCCGAGCAGGGGGAACTGGTCGGCCGGGAGGTCCTGCAGGGCGCGGGCCACCTCGGGGGTCTGGTGACGCAGCCGCGAGTTCGCGGTGCCCAGCACATCGTGCGCCGCCGACAGCGCGATCCCCGAGACCAGGGTGAGCACGCGTCCGGCCGCCGCGATGCCGAATCCGGCGTCGGTCAGGGTGCGCAGCACCCGCTCGGCGAGCGTCAGCCCGGCCGCGCCGCCGATACCACTGATCCGGAAGTTCATCCCGGTCATGCCGTATTTGAGGGCGCCCTGGTGGATCGCATTGGCATAGGCGCGCAGGATCTCCTGCCAGTGCGTGTCCTCGGGTAACTCGATGGCGCGGAGTTCGGCATCGAAGAGATCGGCCACGACGAGTTCGAGCAGGCCGTCGCGATCGCCCACGTAGTAGTGCAGTGCGGTCCGGTCCACCCCGAGCACATCGGCGACGGCCTGCATCGTCAACGCCTCCGGCGCGATACCCCGTGCCGCGGCGATGATCTGGTCTCGGTCGATCCGGCGCGGACGGCCCCGGCGCCGCGGGGTGGCACCCTCGGCGCGGTCGGCTTCTCCGGCAGTCATCGCCGCAACAGTATCGGCTCAGGCATCCGCGCCGTTCCTCTCTTCCCTTTTTCTCACGGACGTGAAAAACTCCCCGGAGCCGACGAAAGGGGCCGTCCGAGTGTCAACCACATCCGCGTATCGGGTCGTTCAGTGGACGACCGGCAATGTCGGCAAGAGCTCCGTCGCGGCCATCGCGCGCAACCCCACCCTCGACCTGGTCGGCTGTTATGCGTACTCCGACGGCAAGGTCGGCCGCGACGCCGGTGAGCTGTGCGGCATCGAACCGCTCGGCGTCGCGGCCACCAACGATGTCGACGCCCTGCTGGCCCTCAAGCCCGATGTCGTCGTCTACAACCCGATGTGGATCGACGTCGACGAACTCGTCCGCATCCTCGAAGCCGGCGTCAACGTCGTGGCCACCGCATCCTTCATCACCGGCCACAACCAGGGGGCCGGTCGCGACCGGATCGCCGATGCGTGCGCCCGCGGCGGCGCGACGATGTTCGGGTCCGGCATCAGCCCGGGCTACGTCAATCAGCTGGCCGTCGTCGCGGCGGGCATCTGCGACCGGGTGGACAAGATCACCGTCAACGAGGCCGCCGACACGACGTTCTACGACTCCCCCGACACCGAGAAGCCGGTCGGGTTCGGGCAGCCGATCGACCACCCCGACCTGCAGGCCATGACCGCCAACGGCACCGGGGTGTTCGGCGAGGCCGTGCGGATGATCGGCGATGCGCTCGGCGTCGAGTTCGACGAGGTGCGGTGCGAGGCCGAATACGCACAGACTACCGAGGATCTCGACCTGGGTTCGTGGACCATCCCGGCCGGTTGTGTGGCCGGGGTGTTCGTCAGCTGGAAGGGGGTCGTCGGCGCCGCGACGCGGGTCGAACTCACCCTGCGGTGGCGCAAAGGCCAGACCTTGCAACCGGATTGGAAGATCGACCAGGACGGCTGGGTGATCGAGGTCGCGGGCCGCCCCACGGTCACGATGAAGGTCGGGTTTCTGCCGCCACCGGATTTCGAGGCCACCACCCTCGAGGAGTTCATGGTGCTCGGCCACATCATGACCGCGACACCGCCGCTCAACGCGATCCCTGCGGTGGTGGCCGCCGCACCCGGCATCGTCACCTACAACGATCTCCCGCTGATCCTGCCCCGCGGGGTGGTCCCGGCCGGCTGACCCGCCGTCGGCGCGGGTGGGTTCGAAGATCAATGACCCCAAGTATTTTCGTTAGCAATGACGCCTTCGTGCTATAGTCCGCTCCGGACGTGCTCCGTACGTCCGGATGAAAATGAGAGAAGCAGAATATGGCACAGGGAACTGTGAAATGGTTCAACGGCGAAAAGGGCTTCGGCTTTATCGCCCCCGACGGTGGCGCCCCGGATGTGTTCGTCCACTACTCGGAAATCAACGGTAGCGGCTTCAAGTCGCTCGAAGAGAACCAGCGCGTCGAGTTTGAGATCACGCAGGGGGCCAAGGGGCCCCAGGCAGTGGGGGTCACGGCGATCTGATCGCCCCGAGACTTTGGGGAACGGGCTGGTGCGGAACTTTTCCGTACCAGCCCGTTTCTGTCTCCGCGCCCTACTCCCGCCCCAACCAGCTGGCGGACTCGCCCCGCGCCGCGCGCATCACACAGTCCGCGGTCTCGAACAGCGGATCCTGGCGCGCCGAATC